>NZ_JAKNRV010000250.1:0-7883 GCF_023072625.1 Pseudomonas emilianonis | reverse complement strand
CCGGTGGCCACGCGGTTGGCCGAGGCCGGCTACGACGTGCGCGGTTGGGCTCGCACGCCGCGGGTAATCGACGGTGTGAGCACCTTCAGCGGAGCGTCCGCGCTGCAGGGGTTTCTTACGGAGTTGGATGTGCTCGTCAACTTGCTGCCGCTGACCGCCGCCACTCAAGGTGTATTGGGCCGCGAGGTGTTCCAGTACATGGCGCGGGGCAGTGCCTTGATCAATTGCGGCCGTGGCCAGCACCTCAATCAGTTGGAACTGCAACAGGCCCTGGCCAGCGGGCAACTGCGTGGCGCCTTGCTTGATGTGTTTGAACAGGAGCCGCTGCCTACGGATTCGCCGTTATGGCACACCCCTGGGGTATGGGTGACGCCACACATGGCGTCTGCCGCCTCGGATCAATGCATCGCCCAGCAGGTCGCCGACAACGTCTCGCGGCTGACGGTGGGACTGGCATTGAACAATCTGGTCGATCCCGAACAGGGTTATTGAGCGGACAGCGAATTAATCACTGCGCGTTGCGTGCTGCGTTGTCGGCGCGAGGCGTGTGCAGTCTGAATTGTCTTGGCATGAGGTCATCCATGAAAACATTTTTCCATCCGGCACAGCGTCTGCACCATCCACGTTCCTACCTGTCGCGTGGGCAGATGCGCGAGCCGCTAGAGGTCCCCGCGCGTATCGACCCGCTGCTGACGGTGGTCAAGAAGCTCGGCTACCCGCTGCTGGAACCTGCCGACTCCGGTCAGGCGCCACTGGCCGCGGTGCACAGCCCGGCATACCTGGAATACCTGAGCAGCGCTTACCAGCAATGGCACGAGGTGCCTGAGGACTGGGGTGATGAGGTGATGTCGAACATTTTCATCCGCGAGGGCAATCCGCTGCGTGGAATCCTGGGCAAGACCGCCCGCTACCTGGCCGACGGCAGTTGCCCGATTGGCCAACACACCTGGCAGGCCGCTTACTGGTCAGCGCAAAGTGCGGTAGCCGCCGCCCAGGCAATTATCGAAGGCGATGACGCGGCATACGCACTGTGCCGTCCACCGGGACACCATGCCCGTGCCGAAGGCGCTGGCGGCTTCTGTTTTCTGAATAATGCGGCGATTGCTGCCCAGGTGTTGCGAGGCAAGTTCGCCAAAGTTGCGGTGCTGGATACTGACATGCACCACGGCCAGGGCATCCAGGAGATTTTTTACGACCGCGATGACGTGCTCTACGTGTCGATCCATGGCGACCCCACCAACTTCTACCCGGTAGTGGCCGGCTTCGACGACGAAACCGGCACTGGCCGAGGTGAGGGTTTCAACCTGAATCTGCCGATGGCCCACGGCTCCAGCGAGGCGGATTTCTTCGCCTGCATGGACCAGGCCGAGGCAGCCTTACGCGCCTTCGCCCCGGACGTACTGGTGCTGTCGCTGGGCTTTGATATCTACGAAAACGACCCGCAGTCCAAGGTCGCCGTCAGCGATGAAGGTTTCCGGGTGCTGGGGCAGCGAATCAAAGCGCTGGGCCTGCCGTGCGTAGTGGTGCAGGAAGGCGGCTACGACATCGCGACGCTCGATGAAAACGCCGCGCGGTTCTTCGACGGCTTGACCGCTTCGCGCTGACAGTCATTCGCCCAGGCTGATTAACCCACCAAGGTTTCCAGCCCGGGCTTACCGAGCAATACCTAAAACAACAAGGGTGCAACTTACGTCACGGCGCAAGTTAGCGGTCGGGCTTGACCTTGCCCGCTGCAAACACACCTGATCAATAACAATAAAAATTCAACGCTGCCACTCTTAAACGTTGGCAAAAAGGAAGTGCACTATGTGGATCAAACTTTTTACCCTGGGGATGGCCGGCGCCAGTGTCTGCCTGAGCAGCACCGTTGTGAGCGCGGCAGAGTCAGACAAAGGTTTTATTGAAGACAGCACGACGTCGGTAGGCTTGCGCAACTTTTACTGGAATGCCGACAACCGTAACGGCAGTTACCGCAACCCCGAAGGCGAACGGCAAAGTTTCCGTCAGGAGTGGGCGCAAGGGGTACTTGCCAAGTTCAACTCAGGTTATACGCAGGGGCTGATTGGCTTCGGCGTGGATCTGCATTACATGGGGGCGCTGAAACTCGACGGTGGCAACGGCCGCGTCGGGGATGGCATCGGCAATGGCGGCATCGTTGCGCGGGACAATCAGGGCGAGCCTAAAAGTGGCTACTCCAAGGCCGGTGGCGCGGTGAAGATGCGTGTCGGCCAGACCGAATTGGCCTACGGCGATCTGTTCCCCGATTCGCCGGTGCTCAAATACGGCGACATTCGTCTGTTGCCGCAAACATTAAGGGGCTTCAATGTCACGGATCGCTCGCTCGATGGCCTGACCCTGAATGCCGGGCGTTTTGTCTCCAGTAGCGATCGGGCGCAACCCAATCATGGTGGGCATCTGGGCACGGCTTATAGCGGGCGTCAGGCTGATAGCGAGTTTGTCAGTTATTACGGCGGTATTTACACGGGGGTCAACAACCTCAAGATCAAGTTATTTGGTTCCGAACTGGATGATATCTGGAATCAGCAGTTCGCCTCGCTTGACTACCGCCTGCCATTGACCGTGGGCGGCGTGGTGAACACCGGCGTCAACTATTACCGGACCCGCAATACCGGCGCGGCATTGCTGGGCGATATTCGCAACGATGCCTGGAGTGCGCGTGCGGGGTATGCGCTGGGTGGGCACAAGTTTGAACTGGCCTATACGCAGATTGATGGCGACCAGCCATTTGACTATGTCTGGAACAGTTTTGATATCGAGCTGGATGCGGCCTCCCAGGGCAGTGACTTCAACAGCCCCAACGAAAAGGCCTGGAGTGCCCGCTACGATCTGGATGCCGCTGTGCTTGGCGTGCCGGGCCTGACCTTCACCGCGCGCTACATTCGCGGTACCGACATCAATGGCAGGGATGCCGGCGGCGCCTACTCCCGATACAAGGCCGTGCGAGATGGCTCACAGTGGGAGCGGGACCTGTGGGTCAAATACGTGGTGCAGTCAGGACCGGCGAAGAACCTATCGCTACGGTTGATGCTCGCCTCGATGCGCACCGGTGGCGATTACGGCGCGATTGCCAACGACCTGGATCAAACACGGATCATCCTTGATTACCCCTTGGACCTAAGCTTTCTGCGATAGCTCAACCATAATCGCTGCGGATCCTGTGGCATTCTCAGCGCCGTGATGATTCGCTGCTGATGGAGCTAACAAACCCAAGACTACCCGGTTTTAGTGGATCGGGCAGTCTGCGGGTTGCTTTGCGACAACGCTGTAAGCCCAGAGTGTTGGCGCTGCCCTTGATTTCAACCGGCAGGAGCGTCTGCTATTGGCCGTTCTCTGCCGATCATGGTTTCAACGCGTATTGGTCAAATCCGACGCAATCGCTGGTCAGGTCGAATGCAAACGGGTGGTCAAGTGGCGTGCAACTTCGCACCGGGGTGCCTTCACCCGCGTCGCCGATCTGAAGGCAGCTATCCGCCCATTTATCGAAGCTCACATTGCAAGCAACGTCTGAAAGGTGAACGACGCTCATCACATTTGAATGGAGAGCCGCAAACCGATGGTTTCAAGAAACAACGAATGAACCCTGCGAGGGTAACGCGCCATCTTCACCGACGCGCGCCACACAACCTTTGATAATGCTTCTTGTTTGCTCTAAAATCAGTGTCTTTTTTGCCCTAGGACCTTCCAATGTTCGAGTTGCAGGCCGTCTCTTTCGAAATCCCCGAGCGCACCCTCCTGCACCCGCTGGACCTGACCCTGCCCGATGGCCAGATCATCGGCTTGATCGGGCATAACGGCTCCGGGAAATCGACCCTCCTCAAGTTGCTTGCCCGCCAGCAAGCCGCGAGCCAGGGAACGGTAACGCTCGATGGCGTGCCGTTGTCGGCCTGGAAAAACCGCGAGTTCGCACGGCAGGTGGCCTACTTGCCGCAACAACTGCCCGCCGCCGACGGCCTCACCGTGCGCGAACTGGTGCGCTTTGGCCGCTACCCGTGGCATGGCGCCCTGGGACGCTTGAGCGAGCAGGATCACGCGCAGGTCGAACAGGCCCTGGAACTGACTCACACCACGGCCTATGCCGACCGCCTGGTGGACAACCTCTCTGGCGGCGAACGCCAGCGGGTCTGGCTGGCCATGCTGCTGGCACAGAACAGCCGCTATCTGCTGCTCGACGAGCCGACCTCGGCTTTAGACATTGCTCATCAGGTCGAGGTACTGGGGTTGATTCGCGAGTTGAGCCACAAGCTGGACCTCGGCGTGGTCGTGGTACTGCATGAGATCAACATGGCTGCGCGTTACTGCGACCATCTGGTGGCGTTGCACAGCGGCCGGTTGCTGATCCAGGGCCCACCGGCGGACTTGATGAACAGTGAAGTCCTGGAGTCCATCTACGGCATCAGCATGGGCGTCATGCCGCACCCGCGCGATGGATCGGCGATCAGTTTTCACTACTGAGTGATTCCACCGGGTCGCAGTTTTTTCGGGGGGCGGCGTTAGCCGGGATGGCATGTTGCTAGCGAATCCGTGTGTCAGCAACGCAGCCTCGCGAACACGTGCGCTCCACACACAATCCATTCGCTTGGCGCACAGTGGGATCAAATCCAAACATTTGTCCCTCAGGCACAAACCCGCTTGCCGGATGGCTTGACCTTAAGCGGACAGTTGCCGCATAGCTCGAGCTCAGGCAACAGGTAGCGCACGCAGCAGACCTTACGCTCGCGGCGCAAGCTGGCTTGACCGTGTTCATCGTTGATGGGCAGATACTGCACCGGTTGGAAAAGCGGATTGCGGGTACCATCGGCGCGGGTCTTGGTTTCCAGCAAGAGGCGGCCTGGCGCCAGGCGTTCGGCGGGCATGCCGGCCTTGGCCATCAGGTTGAGCAGGTTTTCGAAGTAGTTGCCCGCATTGCTCCACAGCACCTTGGGCGACAACTTCACCTGACTGGCCATGGCCTGGAACAGCGGCTGCAAGTGATCGTCCAGCAAGCCCGAGAACAGCTCGAACGGATCGCTTACATCGGCCGCGAACGGCTCGCCTTTGCCGATCAGGCGAAACGCCTGGGGCAAGAGCTCCTCATCCAACACCAGGGCTGTGTCGGCCAGGGACAGCGGCAGACGCCAGCGCAACAGCAACGTGGCCCCCATCACGGGTGGCAGCAGCTTGACGATGTAGTGCTTCGCCCACAACGACGCCAAGGCACGGCGGTCGCTACCGCTGTAGCGCTGGCCGAAGCGGCCTTGCAAGTCGCCAAAAGCGCTGGGCGCCAACAGCGTGTGGTAAGGGGTGGCCGGACGAGGATCGTCGTCCAGCACCAACACTTCCCGGTAGGTTTCGAAATCACCACGAAACAGCGGTGCAAGCACGTCGATCATCAGCCCCTGGCACCCTTGTTGATGAAAATGGACAAATGAGAAACAACATCATTTACCCAGCATACCCGATCGGCCGCCAATATTCAGCCATCAGGCCGAGACGCTTAGACCGGCCGCGCGGCGGGCTTCAGGGGCCGATTGGGGCTGACGAATGCCCTCCAGTCGCTTCTCCAGGGCGGCGGCGATCTCCCCGGAGCGTGCCGGCAGCACAGACAATAGCGTGTCGCTCAGGCCATGGGACTGCTGGCTGAAGCCCTGGATAAAGACCGGTGTTTCCAGCTCCGGGCGTGCCAGCAGTTGATAATCGCGATCGACCCGGAAATCGTCCAGATAGTCTTTGAGTGGGGCGAGCAGTTCGCGATGCGAGCGACGTTCGTAGCCGGTAGCCAGAATCACCGCGTCGTAGCACCGCGCCTCGGTGCTGCCCGTGCCCAGGTCGCGCAGTTGCAATTGCACGCGGCCATCAACCTCACTGGCGCTTTCGATCATTCGCCGGCAGAGGAAACCGTGGCGATTGATGCCGGAGACTTTCTGGCGATAAAGAATTCCGTAGATGCGCTGGATCAGGCTCAGGTCCACCACCGAGTAGTTGGTGTTGTGGTACTCGCGGATCAGCCGCTCGCGCTCGGTTTCCGGCTGGTTGAACACCAGGTCGGTGTAATCGGGACCGAAAATTTCGTTGACGAACGGGCTGTCGTCAGCAGGCTTGAGCACGCCAGCGCGCAGGATTATGTCGACTTGCACGTTCGGGTAGCTGTCATTGAGGTCAATGAACGCCTCGGCGGCGCTCTGCCCGGCACCGACCACGGCGATACGCATCGGCTCTCCACGGGTGCACGGCTGGGTGGCCATGGCCGACAAGTAACGGCCATGGTGGAACACCCGTGGGTCGTCCTTGAAGCCGGCAAACGCCTGGGGAACCTTCGGTGTGCCACCCGTGCTGACGATCACCGAGCGGGCCTGGCGGCTCACTTCGCGACCGTGCAAGTTCTGGCTGATGACATTCAGATGCCGCACCCGACCGCCCGCTTCGACCACAGGTTCGACGCGCAGTACTTGCTCGCCATAACGGCTCTGCTCGGCAAATTGCATAGCGACCCAGCGCAGGTAGTCGTTGTACTCCATGCGGCACGGATAGAACGAGCCCAGGTTGATGAAGTCCACCAGCCGGCCATGGACCTTGAGGTAGTTGACGAACGAGAAACGGCTGGACGGATTGCGCAGGGTCACCAAGTCCTTGAGGAAGGAAATCTGCAGTTCGCTTTGGGCGACCAGGGTGTTGCCGTGCCAGTTATAGTCGGACTGGCGCTCCAGGAAGAGCGCGTCGAAGGCCTTGCCGCCCTGCTCCGCGCGCTCTTGCAAGGCAATGGCCAGGGCCAGGTTGGAAGGGCCGAAGCCGATGCCAATCAGGTCGTGGGGAGCCGTCGGGGTGAGGTGCTGGGTCATGTGACCGATTCCTTCCAGAGAGGGTGAGAGAGCGGGCCGGAACATCGGGGCTGGCCGCCAGATAACGTGTTCTTAGAAGACGCTCGCGGCCTTGGCAAATTTAGCGCCCTCTGGTCGCTTAGCTGATTCAAGGGCCGCTAAGGACCGCGCCAGGTCGGTCATGAATCGCGGGTGGCGGATAATGTCCAGGTGGTGCGCATCCGCCACGCAGCGCTGCTCGACGACGTTGACCAGGGCGCTCCAGTCGCGCAGGCGTTCGCTGCGGGTCAGGGAGTCGGCGGCCTGCCAGACATGCGCGTCTATCGCCAGTGGCGCATGCACATGGCGGGCAGCTTTCAATCGCTTGTCGAGCAACGCCCACTGTTCGAATTCCCGAGACAGTAGATCCGGCCCGTCGCTGGGCAATTGCCCGTCGCAAGCCAGCACATGTTCGGCCAGGGCATCGCGCTCATGATCGTCCATCAGCGCGAACAACCCACGCCACTGGGCAGCCATGGTCGAGCGGGCCAGCCAACTGTCCAGCAGTGGTTGCGCCTGGGCGCGCGCGGCCTTGTCGAGCGGCTGCCGTGGATGGAATGGCACCGACTCGAACACATCCACCAAGCAAAGCAAATCTACTTGGGCGCGCCCTTGCAGCAAGCGCGCGGTCTCCAGGGCCAACTCGCCCCCGGACGACCAGCCGAGCAAGGCGCAGCGCCCGCCCTTGACGGTGCGGGCAATGTAGTCCGCGTACTCGCCGGCCAGCGCTGGCAAGTCGTAACCACGCCAACGTTGTTCGGTATAGACATGGCTGACAAAGCCATACACCGGCCGTTCGCCACCCAGGGCATCCACCAGCGGCTTGAATTCGCTGCTGTTGACGATCAAGCCCGGCAGACAAAACAGCGGCACGCCGTCGCCCGAACGCGACAAAAACACCACTTCCGGGTCGGCCACTGGCGGTGGGGCCAAGCGTTCGGCCAAGGCGGCGAGGCTCGGGGCATTGAGCAGGTCGGCCAGGCTCAGCTTGCGCTCCCCTTGCAGGCCCTGCTTGCGGATGCGCGCAAG
>NZ_JAKNRV010000024.1:0-31148 GCF_023072625.1 Pseudomonas emilianonis | reverse complement strand
CTTCCCCAAAGGCGACACCACCGCCCAACTGCTCAACACCGCTGCGATCTTCGCCGTGGGCTTCCTGATGCGCCCGGTCAGCGCCGCGCCGTCCATCGACCGTATCTCCAGCCTGGTGCTGCGCACCGAGCAGCCGCTGGATATCGACCGCCTCAGCGAGTTCATGAACGAACTGCTGGAAGACCACGGCAAGCAACTGCTGCGCTACAAGGGCGTGCTGAACATCGCCGGAGACGATCGGCGCATGGTGTTCCAGGGCGTGCTGAAACTGTACGGCTTCGATTGGGACACCGAATGGGCCGAGGGCGAAGTGCGGGAGAGTGTGATTGTGTTTATTGCCGATGAGTTGCCGGAAGACAAGATTCGCGAGGGCTTTGCGAAGGTCTATCAAGCCTAACTTGGAAATACGATCAAAAATGTGGGAGGGGGCTTGCCCCCGATGGCGGTGGGTCAGCAAACATATAAGTGGCTGACACACTGCTATCGGGGGCAAGCCCCCTCCCACATTGGGTTGCATTCCAAATCCTGATTGGCATAAAAAAACCCGGCTCAAGAGCCGGGCTTCTTAGTCAAGCAACTGCAATCAAGCGCCGTACACCGGCAGCTTTTTGCAGATGGCCTTGACCTTCTCACGTACCGCATCGATCACGGCGTCGTTGTTCAGGTCAGCCAGGATGTCGCAGATCCAGCCGGCCAGTTCCTTGCACTCTGCTTCCTTGAAGCCGCGAGTGGTCACGGCCGGGGTACCGAAACGCAGGCCCGAGGTGACGAACGGCGAACGTGGATCGTTCGGTACGGAGTTTTTGTTCACGGTGATGAAGGCTTTGCCCAGGGCAGCGTCAGCATCTTTACCGGAGATGTCCTGCTTGATCAGCGACAGCAGGAACAGGTGGTTTTCAGTCCCGCCGGAGACCACGTCAAAACCGCGTGCGATAAACACGTCAGCCATGGCCTTGGCGTTTTTCACCACTTGTTGCTGGTAAGTCTTGAACTCAGGCTGCAGGGCTTCTTTGAAGCAGACCGCTTTGGCGGCGATCACGTGTTCCAGCGGGCCGCCTTGGGAGCCTGGGAATACCGCGGAGTTGAGCTTCTTCTCGATCTCGGCGTTGGCACGAGCCAGGATCAGGCCGCCACGTGGACCGCGCAGGGTTTTGTGCGTGGTGGTGGTGACGACGTCAGCGAACGGAACCGGGTTCGGGTAGACGCCAGCAGCGACCAGACCGGCCACGTGGGCCATGTCGACGAACAGGTACGCGCCCACTTTGTCGGCGATTGCGCGGAAACGTGGGAAGTCGAGGATCTGCGAGTAGGCAGAGAAACCGGCCACGATCATTTTCGGCTTGTGCTCGACCGCCAGGCGCTCGACTTCGTCGTAGTCGATCAGGCCGTTGGCATCGATACCGTATTGAACGGCGTTGTACAGCTTGCCGGAGGAAGAAACGCTGGCGCCGTGGGTCAGGTGACCGCCGTGGGCCAGGCTCATGCCCAGGATGGTGTCGCCGCCTTGCAGCAGGGCCAGGTAAACGGCGCTGTTGGCTTGGGAGCCAGCGTGTGGCTGGACGTTGGCGTAATCGGCGCCGAACAGTTGCTTGGCGCGGTCGATGGCCAGTTGCTCAACCACGTCGACGTATTCGCAGCCGCCATAGTAGCGCTTGCCTGGGTAGCCTTCGGCGTACTTGTTGGTCAGAACCGAACCTTGAGCCTCCATGACCGCAGGGCTGGTGTAGTTTTCCGAAGCGATCAGCTCGATGTGCTCTTCCTGGCGCACGGCTTCTTGCTCCATGGCGGCGAAGAGATCGGCGTCGTACTTGGCAATAGTCAAATCACGGCTGAACATGGCGGTCCTCAAGGATCGGGGGGCAGAAAAGGAAGGCATTCTAACCCAACGGGTTTTAGATGGCATATGAAAGGACGTCATGTCGCGGACAAGTGGCTTTCATCTGTGAACGGGCGGTGACTGTACCGGCGCCATCGGGGGCAAGCCCCCTCCCACACTTGAACGTGTTCACACGTCAAAATGTGGGAGGGAGCTTGCCCCCGATGAGGCCGGCGGCTTCACCGCAGATCTTCAGTCGAACATGAACAGTGCGTCGTTACTGAACTGCGCCGCGAACCGATTCGGCGGCATCGGCCGCCCGAACAGATAACCTTGCACCTCATCGCAGCCATGCTCGCGCAGGAAGTCCAGCTGTTCATGGGTCTCCACGCCCTCGGCGATCACCGCCAGGTTGAGGCTGTGGGCCATGGCAATGATCGCTCGGGCGATTTGCGCATCCTGCTCGCCGGACGGCAGGCCGTCGACGAAGGAGCGGTCGATCTTGAGCACGTCGATGGGGAATTGCTTGAGGTAGTTGAGCGACGAATAGCCGGTGCCGAAGTCGTCCACCGCGATGCTCAGGCCGAGGTTTTTCAGGCTGGCGAGGATCTGCAGGGCTTCGTTGACTTCGCGCATCAGGATACTTTCAGTCAGCTCCAGCTCCAGGCACGCCGGCGGCAGGCCGGTGTCCTTGAGGATGGTGGCGATACGCTCACCCAACTGACCGTCGGAGAACTGCCGCGCCGAGATGTTCACCGAGACTTTCGGCACCCGCACTTTGTTCTCGTGCCAGATCTTGAGCTGACGGCAGGCTTCGCTGATCACCCAGTCGCCCACGTCCACCACCAGGCCCAGCTCTTCGAGCACCGGAATAAAGTCCCCCGGCGGCACCAGGCCACGACGCGGGTGGCGCCAGCGCAGCAGAGCTTCTGCGCCGGTCAGGCGTTTGCCGTCGCCGCTGAATTGCGGCTGGTAATAGAGTACGAATTCGTTCTGGTCCAGGGCATGGCGCAGATCGCTTTCCAACTCCAGCCGCTCCAGGGCGCTGGCGTTCATGTCGGCCTGGTAGAACTGGAAGTTGTTCTTGCCGCGTTCCTTGGCGTGATACATCGCGGTGTCGGCGTTTTTCATCAACTGGCTCAGCTCGTTGCCGTCCTGCGGGCTGAGGGCGATGCCGATACTCGCGGTGACGAAGAACTCGCGGCCTTCCAGCACGAAGGGTTTGACCAGGCTGGCGAGGATTTGCTCGGCCACGTTAATCGCGCGGTTCAGCGCCAGTTCGCGGCTGGCCCGCGGCTGCAGGAGCAGGGTGAACTCGTCACCGCCCATGCGCGCCACGGTGTCGTCTTCGGCCACGCAGCCGAGCAGGCGGGTGGCCATTTCCTTGAGCATGCGGTCGCCGGCGGCGTGGCCCAGGGAGTCGTTGATCGGTTTGAAACGGTCGAGGTCGAGGAACATCAGCACCACCCACGACTTCTGCCGTTCGGCTGACTGCAGCGCGGTGTGCAGACGGTCCTGGAACAGCGTGCGGTTGGGCAGGTGGGTCAGGGCGTCGTAATAGGCCAGGCGGTGGATGCGCTGTTCGCTGGCTTTGCGCTCGCTGATATCGCTGAAGAAGCAGACATAGCTGGCCAGGTCGCCTTCATCGTCGAATACGGCGGTAATGCCGACCCAGGCCGGGTAATGCTCGCCGTTGCGGCGCTTGAGCCACACTTCGCCTTCCCAGGTGCTGTGCTGGTGCAACTGCTTGAGCACGTAGCGCAGGTGGGCTTCCTGTTGCTCGTCGACGGTGAGCATGTTCGGCAACTGGTCGAGCACGTCCGCTACGGCGTAGCCACTGACGCGGCTGAACGCCTCGTTGGCCTGCACGATATAGCCCGCCGGGTCGGTGATCAGGATCGCCGACGTGGAGTGCTCGAATACCGTGGCGGCCATGCGCAGGTCTTTCTCGGCGCGGCGCTGCTGGCTGATATCGCGACCCACGCCGAGGATGCCCTCGAAGGCGCCGTGCTCGTCCCACACCAACACCAGGCGCAACTCGATCGGCACTTTGCGTCCGTCGGCGCGCAGGCAGTCGAACAGGAACAGTTGGGTATGGATGTCATCACGCAACTTGGCCAGCGCCTGCACGTCGCCCAAGGCCCGGCTGACTTGCTCGACCAGGCTGTAGATGCCGGCCAGTTGCTGCGGGTTGGCGATGATCGACTGCCAGCCATTCTTGAACACCCAGTCCACGTCATACCCCAGCACGGCGCTGACCGAGGGGCTGATGTAGTTGAGGGCGAGCCGGCTGTCGGTGGAGCAGATCACGTCGCTGATGCTTTCGGCCAGCATGCGGTAGCGCTGTTCGCTGTCCCGCAGGGATTCGCTGGCTTCGATCTGATCGGTAATGTCCTTGGCCACGCCGATGATTCGCGTGACCTGCGCGGTCTTGTCCCCGGCCAGGGCTTGCTCGCGGATATCGAAGCGGCGCCATTGGTTATTGCGGTGGCGAAAGCGTAACTGGCAGTGCAGTTGGCTCGAATAGCCGGCCTGGCGCTGCTGCTGGCGCAAGTCATGGTAATGCTCGGCGTCTTCGGGGTGCAGCAGGATTTCCCAGAAGTACTCGCCCATTTGCTGCAATTCGGCCTTGTTGTAGCCGAGGGTGTGGCCCAGGTGGTGGTTGCTGAAAATCATCCGTTGGCTGATCACATCCTGCACATACAGGTGATCAGGCACGGTGCGCACCACGTCCGACCAGAAACTCTCGCGCTCCACCAGCGACAGTTCGACCAGCTTGCGGCTGGTGATGTCGCTGATGCTGAGGATCACCGCCTTGAAGTCGTCGCGCTGTTCCGGCAGGCGCATCACCAGCCACAAGTATTGGAGGTTGCCGGCGACGTCGTTGAGCTGGATTTCCAGCTCCAACTGGCTCTGTTGGGTCAGCACCGCCTCGAGCACCTGATAGCCGATGGCCGTGGCGTTGCGCGGGCAATCGTCGATCAGGCGTTCCCAGGCTTGCTCGCACGAGCTGACGTTTAACAGGCGCACCGCCACCTGGTTGACCTCGGTGACGCGCAGTTCCCTGAGCAACTGGCGGCGCGCTTCGGGGTTGCCCTGCAGCCACTCGTGCAATTGCTCGCTTGTGTGGATCTTGGCCTTGTCGAAGAACGCATTGAGCTCCGACAGGTCAAGCACGCACAGGGCCACGCCGGTGCCTTCGAAAATATCCTGATAGCGCCGCCGGCCTTCGTTCACCTGGCGCTGACGGCGGCGCATATTCAGCAGCACGATCACCGGGACCAACGAGAAGGCAAGGCCGAGCAGGCACTTGCCGATAAACGCCGGCAGCAGTTGTTCCAGGACGGCGTTACGGTCGAAGAGGCCGCGCAGTTGCCAGTCGCTTTTGCTCAGGGGCGTGACCAGTACACTTTTATTCAGTTCGTCCGGGGTCAGGGCGGCGGCCCCTTGTGTCGACATGCCGCTGTCACGGCTGACCACGCGGTGGTTCAGGCTATTCTCGATGGCCCACATCGGCCGCTGGCCTTGGCTGTCCTGGCGGGTCAGGCTGGCCAGGTAGTTCGGCGCCAGGCGCAGTGCCCAGTACATTTTCGAATCGCCACTGGGCTGATGCAGCAACAGATAGATGACGGTGCCGTCGTTGTCGTTGCTCAGGTAGTAGGGCTGGGAATGGCTGCGCTTGACCAGTTCCTCGAGCAAGTCGCGGTCCTGGCTGTCGTTGGCCGTGTCACGGATCATTGCGCCGCTGGGGGCGAGCAGTGCGAAGCTGCGCAGTTCCGGTAGGGAGCGCTGCAAGGTGCGCATCAAGGCCTGTTGCTGTTCGTCATTGCGCGGCGGCTCGACCATCGGCAGCAGATTCAGGGCGATCTGTGCGCTCAGGCCCATGTTCAGGCTGATTTGCTCCGCCAGGTCGGCACTGTAGTCGATGGTGTATTGCTGCTGGTTTTTCTGGTTCTGCTGCAGTTGGTCGAGCAATTGCCAGAACAATAGCGCGAGCAACATGAGGACGAGCGTCGCCAATGCGCCTTTGAGGGTGCCGTGCAGGGGCGCTCCCGGCGCTATATGAGCGGCGCGCAGGGGAGTGGGCGGCGTGACTTTGGACAAGCTGTGATCCTGCGGTTTGGCTGGACTGGCGCGCGACATGCACTATAAGCCGGGCGCCCGAAGGGCGGCTAGCATGCCTTGACGCGTGGCAAAGTGCCAGTCCTGCCTGGCTGGACTGCCCTGGCGCATTCAGGTAGCTTTGCCGGTTACGCGGGGGCGTTCCAGCCCCAGACAATCAGGCTTTTTCCGCTCGCAGGCATTGACCAAGGTCAACGGCCCGCGCGGCGCATGGCCTGGCACGGGCTTCGCCCGCTCAATTCATCAGTCACTGACGCTAGGTTCACCATGGCTCAATACGTCTTCACCATGCATCGGCTGGGAAAAGTTGTTCCGCCGAAGCGGGAAATCCTGAAAAACATTTCGCTGTCCTTCTTCCCAGGCGCCAAGATCGGCGTGCTCGGCCTCAACGGTTCGGGTAAATCCACCCTGCTGAAAATCATGGCCGGCGTCGACACCGAGTTCGAAGGCGAAGCTCGCCCGATGCCCGAACTGAACATCGGCTACCTGCCGCAAGAGCCGATCCTGGACCCGACCAAGACCGTGCGTGAAGTGGTCGAGGAAGCCGTCAGCGTGATCAAGAACGCTCAGGCCCGCCTGGACGAGGTCTACGCCGCCTACGCTGAACCGGATGCCGACTTCGACAAGCTGGCTGCCGAACAGGCCAAGCTAGAAGCCATCCTGCAGGCCGGCGACGGTCACAACCTGGAGCGCCAGCTGGAAGTCGCCGCCGATGCGCTACGCCTGCCGGCGTGGGACGCCAAGATCGAATTCCTGTCCGGTGGTGAGAAGCGCCGTGTGGCCCTGTGCCGCCTGCTGCTGTCGGCCCCCGACATGCTGCTGCTCGACGAACCGACCAACCACTTGGACGCCGATTCCGTCGCCTGGCTGGAACATTTCCTTCACGATTTCCCGGGCACCGTGGTTGCGATCACGCACGACCGGTACTTCCTGGACAACGTCGCCGGCTGGATTCTCGAACTCGACCGTGGTGCCGGTATCCCTTA
Source organism: Pseudomonas emilianonis (assembly GCF_023072625.1). NCBI lineage: Bacteria > Pseudomonadati > Pseudomonadota > Gammaproteobacteria > Pseudomonadales > Pseudomonadaceae > Pseudomonas > Pseudomonas emilianonis. The sequence goes on along the minus strand of NZ_JAKNRV010000024.1, from coordinate 24,224 downwards.
CGAGGGCAACTACTCCGGTTGGCTCGAAGCCAAGTCCGACCGTCTGGCTGCTGAATCCAAGCAGCAGTCGGCCCACGAAAAAGCCATGAAGGAAGAACTGGAGTGGGTGCGCAAAGGCGCCAAGGCCCGCCAGTCCAAATCCAAGGCACGTCTGCAACGCTTTGAAGAAATGCAGTCGCAGGAATTCCAGAAGCGCAGCGAAACCAACGAGATCTACATCCCGGCCGGTCCGCGCCTGGGTGACAAGGTCATCGAATTCAAGAACGTTTCCAAAGGCTACGGCGACCGCGTACTGATCGATAACCTGTCGTTCTCGATGCCAAAAGGTGCAATCGTCGGCGTTATCGGTGGTAACGGTGCGGGTAAATCCACCCTGTTCCGCATGCTGATGGGCAAGGAATCCCCGGACTCCGGCAGCATTGAGATCGGTGAAACCGTACAACTGGCTTGTGTGGACCAGAGCCGCGAAGACCTTGATGGCAGCAAGACTGTGTTCCAGCAGGTTTCCGACGGTTCCGACCAGATCCGCATCGGCAACTATGAAATCCCGTCGCGCACCTACGTCGGCCGTTTCAACTTCAAGGGCGGCGACCAGCAGAAGTTCGTCAAGGACCTGTCCGGTGGTGAGCGCGGTCGCTTGCACCTGGCCCTGACCCTGAAAGAGGGCGGCAACGTGCTGCTGCTCGACGAACCGTCCAACGACCTCGACGTTGAAACCCTGCGTTCCCTGGAAGAGGCCTTGCTGGACTTCCCGGGCGCCGCCATTGTGATCTCTCACGATCGGTGGTTCCTTGACCGCGTCGCGACCCACATCCTTGCGTATGAAGACGACTCCCAGGCGGTGTTCTTCGAAGGCAACTACACCGAGTACGAAGCGGATCGCAAGAAACGCTTGGGCGAAGCCGCTGCCCAGCCGCACCGTGTACGGCACAAAAAATTGGCCTGATTTGGGTCGGTTTGGAAAAAGCGGGGCCTTCGGGCTCCGTTTTTTTTTGCTCATTATTCCTGGCACGCATCGATCAATTGCGGGAGGGGCGGTGCGACGATTCGACTTGCCCCTGATAGCGATTTTTCAGTTGGTGCATGACGCTGTTTTGAAATCCCCTTTTAGGTGCGATAAATGCCTGTTTCTCAGGTTTATTTATATCAAATGCACCATTTAAATTCACAAAAGCGACATTTTGCCCTGTCGCGGTGCGAAATGAATTGATAAAGTCCGGCTCAATCGCCCTTAACGACAATAAATTTGCCGAGACTTTTCATGATCGAATCCGTTGAATCCTTCCTCGCCCGTCTCAAGAAACGCGACCCCGACCAGCCGGAATTCCACCAGGCCGTAGAAGAAGTCCTACGTAGCTTGTGGCCGTTTCTTGAAGCCAACCCCCACTACCTGACCTCGGGCATTCTGGAGCGCATCTGCGAGCCGGAACGTGCGATTACTTTCCGGGTGTCGTGGGTCGATGATCACGGCAAGGTGCAGGTCAATCGCGGTTTCCGTATCCAGATGAACAGCGCCATCGGCCCCTACAAGGGTGGCCTGCGCTTTCACCCGTCGGTCAACCTGGGCGTGCTGAAATTCCTCGCCTTTGAACAGACCTTCAAGAATTCCCTGACCTCGTTGCCCATGGGCGGCGGCAAAGGCGGCGCGGACTTTGACCCCAAGGGCAAGAGCGACGCCGAAGTGATGCGCTTCTGCCAGGCATTCATGAGTGAGTTGTACCGCCATATCGGCGCGGACGTGGACGTACCCGCCGGCGATATCGGGGTGGGCGCCCGCGAGATCGGCTTCCTGTTCGGCCAGTACAAACGCCTGAGCAACCAGTTCACCTCGGTGCTGACCGGTAAGGGCATGACCTACGGCGGCAGCTTGATCCGCCCCGAAGCCACCGGTTTTGGCTGCGTGTACTTCGCTGAAGAAATGCTCAAGCGCGATGGCCTGCGGGTTGAAGGCAAGCGCGTGGCAGTCTCCGGCTCCGGCAACGTGGCGCAATACGCTGCGCGCAAGGTCATGGATTTGGGCGGCAAGGTGATTTCGCTGTCCGACTCCGAAGGCACCCTGTACGCCGAAAGCGGTTTGACCGAGGCGCAATGGTCGGCGCTGCTGGAGTTGAAAACCGTCCAGCGCGGTCGCATCAGCGAGTTGGCGGCGCGTTACGGCCTGGAGTTCCGCGCCGGTAAAAACCCGTGGGAGCTGGCGTGCGATATCGCGCTGCCGTGCGCCACCCAGAACGAACTCGACGCCGACGCTGCCCGCACCCTGTTGCGCAACGGCTGCATCTGCGTGGCCGAAGGCGCCAACATGCCGACCACCCTGGAGGCTGTGGATATCTTTATCGACGCGGGCATTCTGTTCGCCCCGGGCAAGGCGTCCAACGCCGGCGGCGTGGCGGTGAGTGGCCTGGAAATGTCGCAGAACGCCATGCGCCTGCTGTGGACCGCCGGGGAGGTGGACAGCAAACTGCACAACATCATGCAGTCGATCCATCATGCGTGCGTGCATTACGGTGAGGAGAACGGCCGGGTCAACTACGTGAAGGGCGCCAATATCGCGGGCTTCGTCAAAGTCGCCGACGCGATGCTGGCCCAAGGTATCGTCTAGGCCTCGGCCTCGATACGCAGCACGTCGATCACCTGGTCGCCGACGGGGCGCTGCCACAGCACCTCGTCGCCCACCCGTGCTCCGAGCAGCGCCCGACCCAGGGGTGAACCCCAGTTGATCAGGCCCGCGCCGGCATCGGCCTGGTCTTCGCCGACCAACTGAATGCGCTGCTGCTCGTCCTGCTCATTGGCGAAGGTCACCCAACTGCCGATCTGCACCTGGTCGGTGGAAACGGCGGGCGCCACCACCTGGGCGCTCTGCACCCGCTGGTTGAAGTAACGCAAATCCCGCTCAAGGTCGGCCTGGCGCTGTTTGTCGGCCTGTTCGCCCTTGGCGGATTCGACGCTGTATTCATGCTGCAACTGCGCGACCTTGGCCTGCAACTGCGCCAACCCGCGCGCGGTGAGGCGATTGGGTTGCTCGCTGACCTGACGCTCGACCGGTGTGTCGGCCTGCGCGGCGGCGCTGTCTTCATTTACAAAAGCTCGGCTCATGACAGTCTCCCTCTATGGAGTTTGGGCCATGTTCGCCGCACTTTAGTTTCGACGAATGTCTGAAAGCGACCTATCGCGAGCGATAAGCCTTGGCTGCGTCGCGATCTTTCTCCTGCTGCCAGGTGCGCTCGCGGTCGTTCCAATGGCTGTCTTTGTAGTCGCGCAGTTCTTCGCTTTCGCGCATGGCCTTGCACTGGCGAAAGCCATCTTCCCAGCCTTCGGCGTATTCCCGCTCTTTCAGATAACGCGGCACATTCTTGCGAAACTCCCCAGTGATCACTCCCGCCGCCTGGCGACCGCTGCTGCAACCGTCATCGAAGCCATCGGCAAACGCCGGTGGGTAGCCCTTCGCCAGCAACTCCTGATGGGTCGATTGGCAACCCGATAGCCATACCATCGCACACAGCATTACTGCATACCGCCACATTGCTTGCTCCCTGGCCGTTTCACGGCTGATAGGGGAAGTCTAGAAGGGGATTCGTCGGAGGGATGTGAAAGGGGGGTGAGAAAGGTGTTGGGTTAAAGGGCCATCAATGACGATTCTCTTTAAATTGCAGGACGATTCCTAGAGAATCTCTGCCCTATTGCGCCTTAGGGTTTGGATCACTAGCCTCCTGACTTCGCTGTGAAAACAGTGACCGGGTTTAGCGACCCGAACCACCGAGACGCATCCTCTGTACACATTAGGCAGGCGGTTTTTACGTTCGTCGATATCGTGTTATGGCGGCTGTGCGTGGGAGATCTTCGGATCTGCCGGGTGTCTAGGTGACCGGTTCGCTAACCTGCGTACAGCTGCCACCCCTTCATGTTTAGCGACGTGTTGTGGTGGTCCTTTATTTCACTTAGAGGTGCATCATGACTAAAGTCGTGCCCGATCCACCACAGTCCTCAATCACCACCTTAGGCGTCGTTACGTTCGGCGACTACGGCGAAAACGAAAAACCGTTGTTTCGCGTCAATGCAGGCATGCCCATTGATGAAGCGCTAGAGCACGCCTCCACCCTGCTTTACTACTCTAAGAAACTTGCAATGGAAGCCGCCATGGATGTCCGTGGCGAACAATATGCCTGGGCTGCGCATTTTTTATGTGAGATGGGCAAGGCTGTAGTGGATGATCTGACTCAGGCGCTAACGCCCGCAGCCTAACGGTAGACACTGTTCCTGTGGCGAGCGGGTAAGCCCACTTGCCACAGGTTTATCGATAGCCTTGTAAGAGGCTTCCCGCTATCACCCTGCAACCATCAATCGTAATAACCCACGGTCTTTTTCAGCTGATCTGCGTACTCGTATATCTCATCAATGGAAGAGATCGCATGACGTGTCTCGTTTTTTTCTTCGTCAAAAATCCCGAGGTACTTCTGGCTTCGGTTGAAGTGAAGACGACAAATTGGTTTGCGGTTGTTGTCATCCAACAATATCCCAAAATAGCTTTGGGTATCTCGCTGAACAATCCGTTTGGCATCGACCACTGATCGGACAAGGGCCCGAACTATGTGATAACCCTCCAGTTCTTCCAGCGTAGTCAGGATCTTGTCTCCTGACTCGTCTCTATCCTGCGTATCTGCGTTTGCGCTGTTTGTGACGGGCATCGATGTCATTATCGGTTGGATCGTGCCGCTCATCGCTGACTTCAGGCGATCGTTGATCTGGTCATTTAGAAACTGGGCTAAGGCTTTTCGAGTCAGCTCATAAAATTGCTCACGCACTTTCTGCGTGATTACTCCCTCGTAAACGCGGGATGCGAAGAACTTTACGAAGTCATCTTCTGGCTTGCTGACTTGAGCGCCGATGAGTTTCTTGATTTGGCTAACGTATTTCAGCTCTCCCGCGGCGTTGATGATTGAGTCGACGTCGAAGGCCGACTTAGTGAGCTTTATCAGCTCCGGCACGGAGTACTCATCAATGTCTAGCAGATCCAATTCTAAAAATGGTTTCTCGTCCATTTTGTTCGGGGCGTCTAGGTCAGTAAAAAATCTATAGACCTGACCATTGGTGAGAATTGATATTCTTGCGCTTGTGACGTGAAAGTAACGGAAAAGCTGAGATGCGTGATTGATGCTCAATGACTCACCGATTTTTTTGCATTCAATAAGTATCTGAACCTCACCGTCTTTCATGATGGCGTAGTCGATTTTTTCACCTTTCTTTGTCCCGACATCGCAGACAAATTCTGGCATCACTTCCTGTGGATCAAACACGTCGTAGCCCAGCACCGTGTTGATAAAAGGCATTACAAAAGCATTTTTTGTAGCTTCTTCTGTTTGGATGGCGGGGCCTTGCAGTCGAACTTTGGCTGCCAGGCTGGTGAGCTTTTCAAAAAATTCCATATAAACCTCTTACCTATTCGGTTCCGTGTATAGATGTGGTGGCAAATTGACAGCCATCTGATACTAGACACAAAAAACCATAAAGAAAATGCGGTAAGAGGTTGTTTGTCTTTAATTGAAAAAAAGCTAAAAAAGTTCGTAAATTTCTTATCTATTTATCAATAGGTTGCAGGTGTGCGACAAATTTGTGTGTGCAGGACAAAAAGTCTGAAAACTCTGGATAGGTAGGCGGATAGTCTAGGCGGATGATCTGTCAACTCCTGCCAGCGCAGCATGCTCAGCCAATTCTTGCTGGATAAACGCCGCAATCATCGCGCGGTACACCTGTTCGGTGACGTCTGGATTGGCGCCGACTGTGTGGGATAGGTCGCGCACTTTACTGATCACCTGTTCGACCCGCTGCGGCGCTTTGACGCCGTCGGTGTCTTTTTTGAAACGCGCCGCCTGGGAAACATACTGGCCGCGTTCGGCCAGCAGGGTGACGATTTGCTGGTCGAGGCGGTCGATGTTGCTTCGGACTTGTTCAAGCGTGGTGCAGTTAACGGCCATGTTGAGTGAGCTCCTGATTGTGCGGGCAATGCTAACAAAGTGTGGGAGGGGGCAAGCCCCCTCCCACATTTTTGATCCTGGTTGGGCTTTAGTCAGTAGTGATACCACTTCATCTCAAGCATTACCTCATTCACCGGCGTCGCCAAGTGGCTGTACTCGCGCTGGGCGCTCAGGCGCAGGCCGAGGTTGCGCGACAATTCCCACTGCTGGTTCAGGCTGATGCTGCGTCGCACTTCGCCATTGGTGAAGAAGTCCCCCTTGGCTTCCAGGCTCAGGTTGCCCAGCGGGTTTTTCCACAGCACGCCGGTGTTAAAACCGGCGGCGGGGGAGATGGCTTCGCTGAAGTCGTTGTTGTGTTCCACGCGCACGGTGCCGAGGGCGAAGCCGAGCATGTCGTCGCGCAGTTGCCAGGTGCCGCCGGCGCCGCCGTTGACGTGGGCGACCAGGGTTTCGTCGTCGTGTTTACCCGGCACACGTTCCAGGCCGCCAGTGACTTGCCATGACCAGGGTTGCAGCAGCGCGTTGCGCGGGGTCAGGGAGCGGATGGTGGCCAGGTCCAGTTGCTGCAGTTGCCAGTGGTTGCCTTCGTACTGGCGCAGTTTCATTTGCAGGATCTCGATCTGCGCGCCGAGGGGGAAGCCTTCGGCGTTGTCGTTGAGGTCGTGGTAGGCCATGCGCAGGCCGTATTCACCGAAGGCTTTGTCGCCACGGGTGCCGATGCCGGCTTGCCAAGTGCGCGATTCATGGCCGGTTTCCGGCAGGCCGGGGGGGGTGATCTTCAGGTCGGGCGCGGGGTTCTGGTTAATCGCACGCAGCAGTTCGAAGCTGCGTTGGGAGCGTTCGGTGTCGCGCTCCAGGCCATTGGCGCGGTAGCGGCCGAGGCGGTAGGCGGCGTCGATGATCAGGGCCTGGCGATCCTTGGCGATGGCCTTGAACGCGGGTGCCTGCAATTGTTTCTGGTCGTCGCTGACTTTCAGGACCCATTGCTGCTCGTCGCTGTCCAGCGGCTTGGCGCGTTCCAGCAACTCGCGCTCGCGGGAGGGCCGATAGTCGATTTTTTCGACCAGGCCGGCGTCTTTCACCGCCTTGACCGTGTCAGTCGGAATCGCGGTGAGCGGGAATTGCTCGGTCAGGCGCAGGCCGGGGCGGGCCACTTGCAACAGTTCCAGCAGACGGTAGGAGCAGTTTTCGTCGAAGAAGAAGTAGTCGAACTGGATCTGCTTGAGCTCCCACACATGCTCGACCATGCGCTCGGTCTCGACCTGGGTCAGGTTCAGGCGGTACTCCCACAGGTCGCGGTTTTCCAGGCTGCGGTATTCCGAGAGTTTTTCCTGGTAGGGCACCAGGGCGAACAGGCCGGGATAGCCGCCCATCAGGCCTTTCCAGGCGTAGAGGATGCTGTTGTCCGAGCCTTCGATATACGCGCCGAAGTTGATCGCATAGCTGAGCAGCGCGGTGTTGTTGCTCTGCACGTCCGCCTGGTCGATGCGCAGCAAGGTGTGGCCGAACATCGAGGAGGGGCTGTTGAGGTAGGCCGCCGGGAAGATCAGCACCGCGCTATGGGGCGCGACGTCCTTGAACCATTGTTTGAATTCGTTGCAGTCCACGGCGGGCAGGTCGTTCAGGTGCAACTGATCCTTGAGCCAGCGGGTGCGTGCGGGGTAAACGCATTGGGCGTGTTTTTCACCCTGGCTGGCCGGCGCGTAGAGCGCGTCGACAGTGGCCTTGAGCTCCGCATCCGGGTGGTGAGCACCGTCGGCTGCGAGGAAGAATTTTTTGTCGCTGACATAGCTGCGCCAGCCACTGATTTTGCCGGCTTCGTAATGGCCCAGGGACAACCAGAACGGATCGTTGGCCAATTGCTGCAAACGTTGATCATCAAGATGCGGCGTCGCGTACAGCGGGGCGCAGGCGAAGAGTGCCATCCAGGCAAGGCGTTTGAGCATAGGGGCAACTTAAGTCGGAAAAAGTGAGACCCAAACGGGGAGGCGGGTCCAAAAGTAAAACCCGCGCCTTGGAGGGCGCGGGCAGGTCGAGCTTAAGCCTGGGTTACGTATTTCGCCAGACGGGCATCACTTTTCAGTACAGCCAGGGTGTTGTTGTGCACATCGTCAGCGGTCACATCGGCCTTGCTGAAGATTTGCTGGAAGTGCTCGTGAGTCACGGCAGCGAAGTGCTCGCGATCTTCAGGTGCAACGCCCAGTACCACGGCGTAGGTGGTCAGCGCTTCGCCATTGCCTTTGGCCATGTCTTCGGACAGCTCGTTCATCATGCCATTCATGGCAATCCACGACTTGCCGCCGTAGGTCAGGGCGCTGTTGGTGTTACAGCCGTTGGTGCCCGAGGTCATGCCGAAAGTGGCGTTACCCGAGGTGCCGTTGGTGGTGGAAGCCAGGAAGTGCGCCGGAGTACCGCGCTGGCCTTCGAACAGCATGTTGCCCCAACCGCAGTTCGGGCCACCGGGTGATTCGGCCATTGCATTGAGGGAAACGACGGTGAAGAGAGTACCGAGAAGGATCCGTTTCATAGCTTTTTTCTCTTTGTGTGCAAACCAATGGACAAGGGGTCAGGCACTTCATAGCGCCTTAGGGGCCAGTTATTAGTCTAGCCCGCGCAGTTTGGAGTTTAGGCAGGTTCCAGGGGTTCCGTGATTTTTTATAAAACAAACAGAGATGTCGCGTTTTTTTTGTAGGACGCATGCCGTGTCTATGCTTTACCTCAGGCTCGCCTTGCCAGAGCGCGCAACGGAGAGCCAGAATGCCGCCATCTGCCCCGCCTGATGTAAGGAAGCCCGATGCCTGATCCTGTTGCTGCCAGCTTGCGTCTAGCGCCCGACGCGCTGACTCGCCCTTTCTCCGCTGAACAGTTCAGCTTCTCGACCACCAATGATTTGGAGCCCTTTCGCGGTGTGCTTGGCCAGGAACGTGCGGTTGAAGCCTTGCAGTTCGGTGTGGCCATGCCACGCCCCGGTTACAACGTGTTTGTCATGGGCGAGCCGGGCACCGGTCGCTTTTCGTTCGTCAAACGTTACCTGAAGGCCGAAGGCAAACGCCTACAGACCCCGGCGGACTGGGTCTATGTGAATAATTTCGATGAGCCCCGCGAACCGCGCGCGCTGGAACTTCCGGCGGGCGGCGGTGCGGCGTTCATCGCCGATATCAATGGCTTGGTCGATAACCTGGTTGCGACCTTCCCGGCCGTCTTCGAACACCCGACGTATCAACAACGCAAAAGCGCCATCGACCGCGCGTTCAACCAACGTTACGACAAGGCGTTGGACGTGATCGAGCGCCTGGCCCTGGAAAAGGACGTGGCGCTGTACCGCGACAGTTCCAACATCGCGTTTACCCCGATGCTCGATGGCAAGGCGTTGGACGAGGCCGAGTTCTCGCAACTGCCGGAAGTCGATCGCGAACGGTTCCATACCGATATTTCCGAACTGGAAGAACGCCTCAACGAAGAACTGGCCAGCCTGCCGCAGTGGAAGCGTGAGTCGAACAACCAACTGCGCCATTTCAACGAAGAAACCATCACCCTGGCCCTCCAGCCATTGCTGTCACCGTTGTCGGAAAAGTACGCGGAGAACGCTGCGGTGTGCGGTTACCTGCAAGCCATGCAGGTGTACTTGCTGAAAACCGTGGTCGAGCAATTGGTGGACGACGCCAAGACCGACGCCCAGGCCCGCAAGCTGCTCGAAGAGCAGTACTGCCCGAGCCTGGTGGTCGGCCATCCGGTCAGCGGCGGCGCACCGGTGGTGTTTGAACCGCACCCGACCTACGACAACCTGTTCGGCCGTATTGAATACAGCACCGACCAGGGCGCGCTCTACACCACCTATCGCCAGTTGCGTCCGGGCGCCTTGCACCGGGCCAACGGCGGGTTCCTGATCCTCGAAGCCGAAAAAATGCTCAGCGAGCCGTTTGTGTGGGACGCCCTCAAGCGTTCCCTGCAGTCGCGCAAGCTGAAGATGGAATCGCCGCTGGGCGAACTGGGCCGCCTGGCCACCGTGACGCTCAACCCGCAAATGATCCCGTTGCAGGTCAAGGTGATCATCATCGGTTCGCGTCAGCTGTACTACGCGTTGCAGGACGCCGATCCAGACTTCCAGGAAATGTTCCGGGTGCTGGTGGATTTCGACGAAGACATCCCGATGGTCGACGAAAGCCTGGAGCAGTTCGCGCAGTTGCTGAAAACCCGCACCTCGGAAGAAGGCATGGCGCCGCTGACCTCGGACGCGGTGGCGCGGTTGGCCACCTACAGCGCACGCCTGGCCGAACACCAGGGGCGGTTGTCGGCGCGCATCGGCGACTTGTTCCAACTGGTCAGCGAGGCGGATTTCATTCGCCACCTGGCGGGCGACGAAATGACCGACGCCGGCCACATCGAGCGCGCACTGAAGGCCAAGGCCACGCGTACCGGGCGGGTGTCGGCGCGGATTCTCGACGACATGCTCGCCGGGGTGATCTTGATCGACACCGCCGGTGCGGCGGTCGGCAAGTGCAACGGGCTGACGGTGCTGGAAGTCGGTGATTCGGCGTTCGGCGTGCCGGCGCGGATTTCCGCCACGGTGTACCCGGGCGGCAGCGGTATCGTCGACATCGAGCGCGAGGTCAACCTCGGCCAGCCGATTCACTCCAAGGGCGTGATGATCCTCACCGGTTACCTGGGCAGCCGTTATGCCCAGGAATTCCCGCTGGCGATTTCTGCGAGTATCGCGTTGGAACAGTCCTACGGTTACGTGGACGGTGACAGCGCATCCCTGGGCGAGGCCTGCACTTTGATTTCGGCCTTGTCGAAAACCCCGCTCAAGCAGTGCTTTGCGATCACCGGTTCGATCAACCAGTTTGGTGAAGTGCAGGCGGTGGGCGGGGTCAACGAGAAGATCGAAGGCTTCTTCCGCCTCTGCGAAGCGCGTGGGTTGACCGGCGAACAAGGCGCGATCATTCCGCAAGCCAACGTGGCGACGCTGATGCTCGATGAGAAGGTGTTGCAGGCCGTGCGTGCCGGGCAATTCCATATCTATGCGGTGCGCCAGGCGGATGAGGCGTTGAGCCTGTTGGTCGGCGAGCCGGCCGGTGAACCGGACGCGCAAGGGCAATTCCCCGAAGGCACGGTGAATGCGCGTGTGGTAGAGCGTTTGCGTGCGATTGCCGAGATGATCAGCGAGGAAGACTTGAAGGAAGCAGAGAAAGAACTGGCGCAGCAGGCGTTGGCGGAAACCAAGCCGAGCTGAAGCGTTAACCCGCCACAAAATTGACTCCGGGTTCGGGGCCAACGCCCGTTGGTCCCTACAACCTTGGTTTGTCGCAGTTTTCTTCTATTCTGAGCATTAGGGATATCCACAGGAGTCGCAGGATAGAGACAGTCTCGCCGTGCTTGAGGCTGAACACTGATCTACCGAGGGTCGCCGCCATGCCGCGCAACCTTTGCCTCACCCGCCAGTGCCTGGGCTTGGGCACCCGTATCGAATGCTCCGTTCGCCCTCTCGCGGGTGACAACGGGATGTGGACGTTGCTGTTTGCCGCCGGGATGACCGGCGAGCAGCCTTCCACCGTCAAGTCCGAAGGGCCGTTCCATGGGCCTTTCGTGGCCGAGACCGTTCTGCAAACGATCGTCGAAAACCTGACACAGCACGGCTACGAGCTGGCGGACGAGCCGCAGATCTGGTGCCTGCATGTGCAGGCCCACCTGCGACTGCTCAACAATGGGCAGGAACGCCTGGCCCTGTAGCGCCGATCACTTGCTTTCGGGCTTGTCCAGCTTGACCTCGAAGCCGTACTGCACGGTGCCGAGGTCGGTGCGCTGGTAGCTTTCCAGCAGGGTTGGCCGGCCATAGAAGTAATGCACGTCAAACAACGCCGTGCCGTATTCCTCGGCGCGGTGGCTGACCCCGAGAATTTCCTTGAGGTAGTTGCCGCTGGCGTCCTTGGCATAGAAGCGCCAACTGTCGGACGGGAACTGCGTCTGGTCGATGATCAGCGCGTTATCCTTGAGCGACAGGCCCTTGGGCAACTTGGCCACGTCGATTGTGGCTTTGTCGATGGTGGCCAGGAACAGCGGAATCGAGCCCACCACAAACGCCGGGTTCTCCGGGAACAGGTTGAGGTCGTAGGTGAGGGTGCCGCGTGCCGGGTTCAGTTCGAAGGCTTCGCTCGGCAACTCGATGGGTTCGCCGCGCGCGCCTTTTTCATCCGCCGTGAAAAACGTCACCGGCGCTTCGCCGCTGTTGCGTTCGGTGCCTGCCAGTTCGTCGTTGAAGGTAAAGGGGTGGTCAAACACGATATGCGCGGCGCTGGCATCTTCGACGGACTGGCTGATGGTCACGCTGTTTTTCAGCTGGTCCTCGGTCATTGTCGCGTTTTTGAGCCAGTTGGCAGCGCCGTCGTCATACACCGTTACCGCCATCGGCAAGGCTTGTACGGTTTTCTGCAGACTGTTTTTGTCGAAGCGCAACACCGGCAGGTCGAGGTCCTTGCGGGTCACCGTGGCTTTGGAAAAGTCCAGCACGTCGACCTGCAGCGTGTCGATCAGGCCGTTGAAGTAGACCTTGGCGTAATGGCTGTTTTGCTGGTGTTCGAAGGCTTTTTGCTCGTCTGTCAGTTGTTTTTCAAACGTGTCCGACCAGGCTTTCTGCTTTTGCATCTGCGCCAGTTGTTTCTCGTAGAACGCCACCTGCGCGGCATTTTCGTTGATCGAGCCCGAGCGCGTGAGGAACTGCCCGGTACTGTCGCGGGCCTGCACCAGCAAAGGGGCCGGTGATTCGTCGCCAACCTGTGCCGCCAGCGGTTCATGGTTGGTCAGTTCGATCTCGGCGTAGTTTTTCTCCAGGCTCAGCAGGTTGAGGGTGATAGCACCTTCGGTGCGCGGGTGGCCCACGTCTTGTTTCGACAAATCGAACGTCAGCACCTTGCCCGGTGCGATGACCTCAACCGTGCCTTTGAGGCTGACGGGCTGCGGCTGGCTCTTGTTTTCCGTCTCGATGCCGTCGATGAACGGGTAGGTCACCGTCAGGTCATCGGGGTTGGTCAGGTTGGAACTGCTGGGGCTCAACTGGATGCCGGGATCGGTTTCCGACCATTCCGGTTGGAAGGGGATGACTTTGTTGTTGCTCAACGTCACCGACTGCCATTCCAGGCCGTGGGGGAAGGGGAACTGGTCGGGCGCGTTGAAGTTGAACGGGAACACCGGCTGCAGATCGGTCAGGTAGTCGGAGTGGGAGGTCTTGCGCAGTACGAACAGGCCGTTGATATAGGTGTCGACCAACGCCTGGGGCGTGGGGTAGTGCTTGAGCAGCGCCAGGCTGTCTTCGCCGTATTCGGCTTGGATGGGCTTGGTGGCGAGCTTGACCCGCGCCCGTTCCAGTAACAGCAGCGAACCGCCAAGGTCGGCGATGGCGTCGCGCAGTTTGGGGTCCTGGATGCTGTCGAGCGACTGTTCGAACTGCGTGGTTTTCTCTTCGAGGGTGGTCTGCTTTTTCTCATCGCTGGGAGAGCAGCCGCCGGCCAGCAGCAATGCCGCACACAGGCCGATGCTGGCCCAAGGGGAACGCACATCCATCATCTTGAGTTTTCCTGTCCGACATCTTTGAGCCGAGTTGATGGGCTCGACACTAGCAGAAAAATTCTCTCACAGATGCCGCTCAGGTCAGTTTTCTCGCGGTTACAGGTGTTTGGAAGCGGCTGGTATACTCGGCGCCATTTCTAGCCACGCTGTGTGAGATTCAATGGAACGCTTTATCGAAAATACGATGTACGCCTCGCGCTGGTTGCTGGCGCCGATCTACCTGGGGCTGTCCCTGGGCCTATTGATCCTGGCACTGAAATTCTTCCAGGAAATCATTCACGTTGTTCCCAGCATCTTCAGCATGCTCGAATCGGAAGTGATCCTGCTGCTGTTGTCGTTGATCGACATGGCGCTGGTCGGCGGCCTGCTGGTGATGGTGATGATCTCCGGCTACGAGAACTTCGTCTCGCAGCTGGACATCGACGAAAACAAGGAAAAGCTCAACTGGCTGGGCACCATGGACTCTTCGTCGCTGAAGATGAAAGTGGCCGCGTCCATCGTGGCGATTTCCTCCATCCACCTGCTGCGCATCTTCATGGACGCCAAGAACGTCGATCCGCAGCATTTGATGTGGTACGTGATCATCCACATGACCTTCGTGGTATCGGCGTTCGCCATGGGTTACCTGGACAAGCTCACCAAGCACTGATCCCCCGCGCCCGCCTTACTGCTCGATGAAGTAGTAAGGTTGGCGACTGATTGGCATTTCCTTGATCACCGTGACCTTGCCGGTCAGTTGGTCCGTGTTATCCAGCAGCGCGACGTTGCCGGGGGCGGCGGCCAGGTAACTGCGCAGTTCTGGCTCGGTTTGCAGAATCGGCAAGTAGGCCTGCAGATAGAACACGCTGGCGCCGTCGATGCGCTCGTTGGGCCGGAACAATGCGACTTTTTTGCCTTCGGCCTGCAGGGCCTGGATCTGACTCACTACGGGCGCGAACGACTGTTTTTTGTCGGCTTTTGGCGCGAACCAGAATGCCGCGCCCAGGTAGCAGGCGATGAGCAGGGTGAACATGCCGCCGATGACGATTTTATGCGGCGCATACAGCGCCGGTTTGTGATCTTTCAGCCATTGCAGCACTACCCGCGCGTACTCCGCAGCCAGTACGGCGGCGGCTGGCGTCAGCGCCATCAGGTACACCGTGCGCTTGCTGGAGGCCAGGGTCAGCAGGGTAAATTGCGCCACCAGCCAGACGCAGAAAAACAGAAGGTAGCGATTGCGCACCAGGCTTTTGCGGAAGTGCCAAAGCCCCAGGTACACCAGGATATTCCACGGCAAAAAGGCTTCGGGCAGTTTGGCGATGTAGTAGTAGAACGGCTCGTAATGTCCGGCTTCGACAAACGAACCGCTGAACCGCCCGACGCTGTTGGTCCACAGCACTTCGCCCACCGCCTGCATCCCGCCGCGCTGGAACAGAAACCCCAGCCAGATCAGCAGCGGCACCAAGGCCAACAGGGTAAACAGTGCCGGTCGCAGCCAGTCGCCGATGCGCAGGCGTTTGTCCATCCAACTGGTACACGCCAGGTACACAAAGATCACGATGCCCGGCATCGCCAGGCCCAGCACGCCTTTACTCAGGGTGGCGACCACCATCCCGGCCGTAAACAGGGCCCAGGCCCAGGTGGTTGAGCCCTGGCGCTCGGACGCCGGCCGCATCGCCTGGTAGAACGCCAGCAGCGCGGTAGTCACGCCCAGGCTGAGCAACGCATCTTCACCCACGCCGCGCACGTTGCCCCAGTAACTGGCCATGGTCGCCAGGATCAGTGCCGCGCAGAACGCCAGGATCTGCGGTCGTCCGAACCGGCGCAGCATCCCGTAGAGCAGCATCACGCTGAACAACCCGGCAAACGCTGAGGCCAGGCGCACGGCCCAGGTTGTGCCGCCAAACAAGCGGATCGCGCCGGCGTCGAGCCACAGGCTCAGGGGCGGTTTTTCAAGGAACGGCTCACGAAACAGCCGTGGCACCACCCAGTCGTTGTCCAGGTGCATGGCCATCGCGATCCCGGCGACGCGGGCTTCGGTGGAGCCTTGCAGCTCATGGTTTCCAAGGGCGAAGAAGAACAACAGACCAGCAAGCAGGAGCAGCAGAGGAACGGGACGCGTCATTGGGGCTGGCTACCGGGGCAGGGGACCGTTCGGGGGAACGGCTCGCAGTCGGTGAGTATAGGGAGGCGATTCTTGCGGGGACTGGCTGCTGACCGGTTCGAGTACTTGATAAAGACCATTGAGGGTTTCGGCATGACTCGCCAGGCTGACCAACGACAAGCAGCCTACAAAAAAGACATTACACAGACGCATGGAAGATTCCCGAACGACAAAATTAGCGGCTGGAACAGACCGCGTGATCTCGGTTTGCCAAGGCTGTGACCACAGCGACCGGTAAAACATTCACGGAGTCTTGGTAAGTTTTCCTACTGTCATAACGATAGCGGCTTCAAGGCTATACCTTAATACGCACCGAAGCAGACCCGATTAGCATTTTTTTAATCGGCTTTTTTAATCTATATGGCCCTGCCCGTCGGCCCGAGGATGGCCGCTGCCCCTCAAGCCTGATAAAATCGCGCGCCTTCGCAGACCGTCAGCGGCAGGGCCTTTTCACAAGAGCCCTTGCCCACTCGGTCGTTACCCCTGAATCCCCCCTAAAGGCCTGGATCATGAGCAAGCAACCCTCCCTGAGCTACAAGGACGCCGGTGTAGACATCGACGCCGGTGAAGCATTGGTCGAACGCATCAAGAGCGTCGCCAAGCGCACTGCGCGCCCCGAAGTCATGGGCGGCCTGGGCGGTTTTGGCGCCCTCTGCGAAATCCCGGCCGGCTACAAACAGCCGGTGCTGGTCTCCGGCACCGACGGCGTGGGCACCAAGCTGCGCCTGGCACTGAACCTGAACAAACACGACAGCATCGGCATCGACCTGGTCGCCATGTGCGTCAACGACCTGGTGGTGTGCGGCGCCGAGCCGTTGTTCTTCCTTGACTACTACGCCACCGGCAAGCTCAACGTCGAGACCGCGACCCAGGTGGTCACCGGCATCGGCGCCGGCTGCGAATTGTCGGGTTGCTCCCTGGTTGGCGGCGAAACCGCTGAAATGCCGGGCATGTACGAAGGCGAAGACTACGACCTGGCCGGCTTCTGCGTCGGCGTGGTAGAAAAAGCCGAGATCATCGACGGTTCCAAAGTCGCTGCCGGCGACGCCCTGCTTGCCCTGCCATCGTCCGGCCCGCACTCCAACGGTTACTCGCTGATCCGCAAGATCATCGAAGTGTCCGGCGCCGACATCGAAAACATCCAGCTCGACGGCAAGCCACTGACCGACTTGCTGATGGCCCCGACGCGCATCTACGTCAAGCCACTGCTCAAGCTGATCAAGGACACGGGCGCGGTCAAAGCCATGGCCCACATCACCGGCGGCGGCCTGCTGGACAACATCCCGCGCGTCCTGCCAAAAGGCGCCCAGGCGATTGTCGACGTGGCCAGTTGGCAGCGTCCTGCGGTATTCGATTGGCTGCAAGAGAAAGGCAACGTCAACGAAACCGAAATGCACCGCGTACTGAACTGCGGCGTGGGCATGGTGATCTGCGTGGCGCAAGAGCACGTGGAAACCGCGCTGAACGTACTGCGCGAAGCCGGCGAGCAACCTTGGGTCATCGGCCAGATCGCCGCGGCTGCTGAAGGCGCGGCTCAGGTTGAACTGAAGAACCTTAAGGCGCACTGATGCCTGCAACCTGTGATGTCGTGGTGCTGCTCTCCGGCACCGGCAGTAATTTGCAGGCCCTGATCGACAGCACGCGCACCGGCGACAGCCCGGCGCGCATCGCTGCGGTGATCTCCAACCGCAGCGACGCCTATGGCCTGCAACGCGCCAGGGACGCCGGCATTGCCACGCGCACCCTGGATCACAAGGCTTTCGAAGGTCGCGAGGCCTTCGACAGCGCCTTGATCGAACTGATCGACACCTTTAACCCCAAACTCGTGGTACTGGCCGGCTTCATGCGCATCCTCAGCGCGGATTTCGTGCGGCACTACGCAGGGCGGCTGCTGAATATCCACCCTTCCCTGCTGCCCAAGTACAAAGGCATGCACACCCATCAGCGCGCCCTCGACGCGGGCGACAGCGAGCATGGCTGCAGCGTGCATTTTGTGACGGAGGAACTCGATGGCGGGCCTCTGGTCGTACAGGCAGTGATTCCGGTAGAGTCTGACGACTCGGCGCAGACGCTTGCGCAACGGGTTCATACCCAGGAACACAGGATTTACCCGCTGGCTGTTCGCTGGTTTGCCGAGGGACGGTTGATTCTTGGTAAACAGGGTGCATTATTGGACGGCCAGTTACTCGCGGCCAGCGGCCACTTGATTCGAACCTAGGAGTTTTTATGCGTCGCGCCTTGCTCTTCGCTTTTGCGCTGTTCGCCTTGCCTGCGGTGCAAGCAGCAGATTTACATCCTTTCTCCGCCAGCTATACCGCCGACTGGAAACAGTTGCCCATGAGCGGCTCGGCCGAACGCAGCCTGACCCACAATGGCGACGGCACTTGGACCTTGAATTTCAAGGCGTCCATGATGATCGCCAGCCTCACCGAAACCAGCGTGATCCGCTTCGACAAGGACGCCCTGCAACCGAAGAGCTACACCTTCGAACGCGGCGGCCTGGGCAAGGCGAAGAAGATCAACCTGGACTTCGACCAGACGGCCAAGAAAGTCACCGGCTTTGAAAACAAAGATCCGGTCAACGTTGCCCTGCAAAGCGGCATGCTCGACAAGTCGACCTACCAGTTGGCGCTGCAGCGCGATGTCGCGGCTGGCAAGAAGAGCATGAGCTACAACGTGGTTGAAGGCACCGACGTCGACACCTACGACTTCCGCGTGATCGGCCCGGAAAAGGTCCAGACCAAAGCCGGCTCCATCGACGCGATCAAGGTCGAGCGCGTGCGTGACCCGACCCAAAGCAAGCGCATCACCCAGATGTGGTTTGCGAAGGACTGGGGCGGCATCCTGGTTGCTCTGCGTCAGGTGGAAACCGACGGCAAGGAATACAACATCATGCTGCAAGACGGTACGGTTGACGGTCAGTCTGTCAAAGGTAGCTGATAGCGCCGATGAGTTAAAAAGAGCCTCGCGCAATGCGGGGCTTTTTTTCGCCTGGGATTTTTTAGGCAAGGCCACTATCGCCATCGCGAACAACGCCAATCCAATGCCAAAGCCTTACGCCAAGATGAAACTTTTGTCATAAAACTCAACAGCCTGCGGCGCAATGTCGCGGCTTACGCGGCCTGCGGGATTGTTGCAAATACTGCAAAGAACTGTTGCGGGAAAAATCAGTTTACCTAGCAAGCTAACAAAACATATAACAAAAGCCTGCGACGACTTGCCGCAGATCAACCAGAGATTGGAGCAAGCAGATGACTGTAAAAGTAACTGAACGCGACGACGAACATATGTCCCACGAAGCATTGGGCCATGGGATTCACATCTGGGATGTACACCAACAAGACCTGCTGGTCGGCATGTTTCATAACGAGAGCGACGCTCATAATTATAAGAACGAGCTCGAAAGCCTTGAGATGAAACGCCAGGCACAAAGCGTCTGAATATTCGCAAGACTCAGGCGCCAGGCCCACGCAGCTTGGTTGCCTGAAAACAAAAACCCGCCTTTGAGCGGGTTTTGTTGCCTCTACAGCCTCACCACATCAGATCATCCGGGATCTGGTAGGCGGCGTATGGATCATCCTCATCTGGCACCTGGCTTTCCGTCAGGATATTGAGCTGGACGATACGCTCCGGCGCGCGCTCCTGGATCTTCAGTGCCGCTTCGCGCGGGATCACCTCGTAACTGCCAGCGTGATGCACGATCGCCAGGGAGCCGTTGCTCAGCTTGTTACGCATCAGCGTGTTGACCGACAGGCGCTTGACCTTCTTGTCATCCACGAAGTTGTAGTAGTCCTCGGTGGTCAGCTTGGGCAGGCGCGAGGTCTCGATCAGTTGCTTGACCTGGGCCGTGCGGGCCTTGGCCTCGGCTTTTTCCTGCTGCTGGCGGTTCAGCTCCTGGTCGCGCTTGACCTTCTCGGCCATCGCTTCCTGGGCCAGGCGTGCCTGGGTGTCATCGGCCTCGGCCTGGCCCTTGTGGACCAGACGTTGCTGTTTCTGTTTGTCTTTGCCGACCTGCTTGGCCTGCTTTTGGTTGACCAGACCTGCTTTGAGCAACTGGTCGCGAAGGGAAAGGCTCATGGTGCTTACTCACTTAGGCAACTGCTCAACCGCAGCTGGACACATTCTTTTCCTGGCGTTTGGCTTCGCCCCACAGGGCGTCCAACTCTTCGAGGGTGCAATCTTCCATGGATTGGCGCGTATCGCGCAATGCCTGTTCGATAAATCGGAAACGTCGCTCGAACTTGGCATTGGCACCGCGCAAGGCAGTTTCCGGGTCGACCTTGAGGTGCCTGGCCAAGTTGACCGCGGCAAACAGCAGGTCACCGACTTCATCGGCGATGGCCACTGCATCGTTATCGGCCATGGCTTCGAGCACTTCATCCAGCTCTTCGCGGACGTTATCCACCACCGGCAAAGCAGCGGGCCAGTCGAAACCGACCTGACTGGCGCGCTTTTGCAATTTGGCGGCACGGGACAGGGACGGTAAAGCGGTGGGCACATCATCGAGTAGAGAAAGTTGCTCGGGGGCGTCAGACTTTTCCGCGCGCTCCTCGGCCTTGATCTGCTCCCAGCGCGCCTTGACCTGCTCCTCGCTCAGTTGCGCGACATCCAGCGGCGCGTACAGATCGCCGGTGGGGAATACATGGGGATGACGTCGAATCAGCTTGCGGGTGATGCTGTCGATCACTCCGGCGAACTCGAAGCGCCCTTCTTCCCGCGCCAGTTGGCTGTAATACACCACTTGGAACAGCAGGTCGCCCAGCTCGCCTTGCAGGTGATCGAAGTCGCCGCGCTCGATGGCGTCGGCGACCTCGTAGGCCTCTTCCAGGGTGTGCTGGACGATGCTCGCATAGGTTTGCTTGATGTCCCACGGGCACCCGTACTTCGGATCGCGCAGGCGGCTCATCAGGTGCAGCAGGTCTTCAAGTGAATACATCATTCTATTTCCGATCAGGTATGAACACCGCCGATCAAATGCGGGAGGGGGCTTGCCCCCGATTGCGGTGGGTCAACCAAGAATCTGGTACCTGACACTCCGCTTTCGGGGGCAAGCCCCCTCCCAGCTTTCAGACTGCGTTCATCCAGATGTTCATGGGGTACGGTTGCGCCGGGTTTCGATGATGTTCGGCAACTGGGAAATCCGCCCCAGCAACCGCCCCAGCGCGTCCAGCCCCGGAATCTCGATGGTCAGGGACATCAACGCGGTGTTGTCCTCCTTGTTCGAGCGGGTATTGACGGCCAGCACGTTGATCCGCTCATTGAGCAGCACTTGTGACACGTCACGCAGCAGACCGGAACGGTCGTAGGCACGGATGATGATGTCCACCGGATAGGTGAGCACCGGCACCGGACCCCAGCTGACCTGGATGATCCGCTCCGGCTCGCGCCCGCCCAACTGCAGCACCGAGGCGCAGTCCTGGCGGTGAATGCTCACGCCCCGGCCCTGGGTGATGTAGCCGACGATGGCGTCGCCAGGCAGCGGCTGGCAGCAACCGGCAATTTGCGTCATCAGGTTGCCGACGCCCTGGATCTGGATATCGCCACGCTTGCCAGGCTTGTAGCCGGTGGCTTTGCGCGGGATCAGCTCCAGCTGTTCGTTGCCCCGCTCCGGCTCCACCAATTGCTGGGCCAGGTTGACCAGTTGCGCCAGACGCAGGTCGCCGGCACCGAGGGCGGCGAACATGTCTTCGGCGATCTTCATGTTGGCTTTTTCGGCCAGCTTGTCGAAATCCACCTGGGGCAGGCCCAGGCGCGCCAGTTCGCGTTCGAGCAGGGTTTTGCCGGCGGCGACGTTCTGATCGCGCGCCTGCAACTTGAACCAATGGACGATCTTCGCCCGCGCCCGCGACGTGGTGATGTAGCCCAGGTTCGGGTTCAGCCAGTCGCGGCTCGGCGTGCCGTGCTTGCTGGTGATGATCTCGACCTGTTCACCGGTCTGCAGGCTGTAGTTGAGCGGCACGATGCGCCCGTTGATCTTGGCGCCCCGGCAGTTGTGGCCGATTTCGGTGTGGACGCGGTAGGCAAAGTCCAGCGGCGTGGCGCCCTTCGGCAAGTCGATAGCGTGGCCGTCGGGGGTGAAGATGTAGACCCGGTCCGGCTCGATATCCACCCGCAGTTGTTCGGCCAGGCCGCCGATGTCGCCGAGTTCTTCGTGCCATTCCAGCACTTGGCGCAGCCAGGAGATTTTCTCTTCGTACTGGTTGGACCCGGCCTTGACGTCGGTGCCCTTGTAGCGCCAGTGCGCGCACACCCCCAACTCCGCCTCTTCGTGCATGGAGTGGGTGCGGATCTGCACTTCCAACACCTTGCCCTCGGGGCCGATCACCGCGGTGTGCAGCGAGCGATAGCCGTTTTCCTTGGGGTTGGCGATGTAGTCGTCGAATTCCTTGGGGATGTGCCGCCACAGGGTGTGGACGATACCGAGCGCGGTGTAGCAGTCGCGCACTTCCGGCACCAGCACCCGCACGGCGCGCACGTCGTAGATCTGGCTGAACTCCAGGCCTTTGCGCTGCATTTTGCGCCAGATCGAATAGATGTGCTTGGCGCGGCCGCTGATATCGGCGTCGACGCCGGTAGCCTGCAGCTCGGCACGCAACTGGCCCATCACGTCGGTGATGAAACGCTCACGGTCGAGCCGGCGCTCATGCAGCAGCGTGGCAATCTGTTTGTATTGGTCGGGTTCGAGGTAGCGGAAGGACAAGTCCTCCAGCTCCCACTTGATATGGCCGATACCCAGGCGGTGCGCCAGGGGCGCGTAGATGTCGAAGACTTCGCGGGCGACGCGGTTGCGCTTTTCGTCGTCGGCGGTCTTCACCGCACGGATCGCGCAGGTGCGTTCGGCCAGCTTGATCAAGGCGACGCGCACGTCGTCGACCATCGCCACCAGCATCTTGCGCAGGTTCTCGACCTGGCCCTGGGTGCCCAGCACCATGGACTGGCGCGGGCTGAGGCTGGCGCTGATGGCGGCCATGCGCAGCACGCCGTCGATCAACTTGGCCACCAGCGTGCCAAACCGCTGGCTGACCAGCGGCAAGGCAATATGTCCTTCCCGCACGCCGCGATAGAGCACGGCGGCGATCAGTGAATCCTGGTCCAGCTTGAGATCCGCGAGGATCTCAGCGATTTCCAACCCGGTACGAAAGCTTGAAGTGCCCTCCGCCCACAGGTTCTTGGCCGCATTGTCTTGCTGTTCAGACTCGCGAGCGAACTCGCAGGCTGCTTTCAAGGCTTCACGGTCCAGTGCCGGGTCGACACTGACGGCATGATCCAGCCATGCCTCGAGATTGATACTACCGTCGGTGTTGATCGGCTGGTGTGCTCTCACCTGTACCATCTTGCTTACCTTCCCTACGACGCACCTTTGATGCGCCAAAAATCATCGCTGACCTGCTTTATCACTAAAGCTCACACACTCCCAGGCAGATCACGGCCCAGGAGAATGCAGGCCAGTCGGATTAAACGGGCATCCTAGCCCGCTTCAAATAACGCCATCGCCTCGACATGCGCAGTTTGCGGAAACATGTCGAGAATCCCGGCACGTTTTAGCCGGTAGCCCTGCTTGACCAGCTCAATCGTGTCCCGCGCCAGCGTTGCCGGGTTGCAGGACACGTACACCAGGCGCTTGGCTCCCAGAGTGGCGAGCTTGCGCACAACCTCCAGGGCACCATCGCGGGGTGGGTCCAAGAGTACCGCAGAAAAGCCCTGTTTGGCCCATTCCGCGTCAGTCAACGACTGGGTTAAATCGGCCTGAAAAAACTGCACATTATGCAAATTATTGCTGATGGCATTGAGCGCCGCGCGCTCGACCATGGTCTGTACACCTTCCACCGCCACCACTTCGCGCACCTGGCGAGCAAGTGGCAGCGCGAAGTTGCCCAGGCCGCAAAACAGGTCCAGCACCCGCTCATCGGCTTGCGGCGCCAGCCATTCAAGCGCCTGGGCGACCATCGCCGCATTGACCCCGGCGTTGACCTGGACAAAATCGCCCGGCCGATAAGCCAGTTCCAGATCCCATTGTTCCAACCGATAGCCGAGGGCCTGGTCAGGCTCGACGGGTTCGGGCTGGCCCTCGCCATGCAGCCACAACTGGGCCTCATGGAAGGCGCAAAATTCGTTGAGGATCAGCAGGTCGGCGTCCGACAACGGCGCCATATGCCGCAACAATACGGCGATGGACGACCCGCTGAACAACTCCACATGCCCCAAAGCCTGAGGTTTGCTCAGGCGGCGCAGCATGTCGGGCAAACGCTGCATGATCGGTTGCAAGGCCTGTACCAGCACCGGGCAATCGTCGATGGCGACGATGTCCTGGCTGGCCACGGCGCGGAAACCGACTTCCAGTTTTTTGGCCTTGGCATCCCAGCGCACGGCCACACGGGCGCGACGCCGATAGCCAAACTCCGGCCCGCTCAACGGCGCGGCCCACTCTTGCGGTTCGACCCCCGCCACACGCGAAAGCTGCTCGGCGAGCATGCGCTGTTTCAGGGCAAGTTGTTCAGCATGGGGCAGGTGCTGCACGCTGCAACCGCCGCAACGGCCGAAGTGCGCAC
>NZ_JAKNRV010000249.1:0-7916 GCF_023072625.1 Pseudomonas emilianonis | reverse complement strand
ATGCATGATGGCCACTCATGCAAATTGCACGAAATCAAAAATCGCTATTTTTTACAACTCATTGATTTTTAAAGACTTATTGTAAAGCAGTGAGGTGGCACAATCACTGCACCTATCACTCCATGCTCGCCGAACAAGTGCGCAACGTCGATCAATTGGATTGGGACGAGCGCGAAGGCGTGCTGCGCGCCGAACGCCAACGCAAAGTCGGCGAACTGGTGCTCAGCCGCGAACCCCTCAGCGGCCTCAACGAAAACGCGCGCAGCCAGGCGCTGGTCAATCTGGTCCGGCGCAAAGGCCTGGAGCTGTTGCCCTGGACCCCGGAACTGCGCCAATGGCAGGCCCGCGTGAGGCTACTGCGCGAGCTGGACACCGGCAAAACCAGCGAATGGCCCGACGTCAGCGACAGCGCCTTACTCGCCAGCCTGGAACACTGGCTGATGCCCTACCTGGGCAAGGTCTCGCGCCTCAGCCATTTCGCCAACCTGGATATTTCCAGCTACCTGCACAACCTGTTGCCCTGGCCGCTACCTCAACGCCTGGACGAACTGGCGCCGCAGCATTTGAAAGTGCCGTCGGGCTCCTCGGTGCGCTTGGACTACAGCGAGCATCCGCCGATTCTGGCGGTGCGCCTGCAGGAATTGTTCGGCCTGGCAGATACACCGCGCATTGCCGGCGGGCGCCAGGTGGTCAAGTTGCACCTGTTGTCACCGGCACGACGGCCGGTGCAGGTGACCCAGGATCTGGCGAACTTCTGGCGCAGTACCTACGCCGAGGTGAAGAAGGATCTGAAAGGGCGCTATCCCAAGCATTACTGGCCGGATGACCCATTAGTGGCCGAGGCCACCGCCCGAATCAAACCCCGCAAGTAAGCGTGACAGCGATTCAAATGTGGGAGGGGCGGTTATTGCGCGGCCGGCAGCAGAAACCGTGCAATGACCGGCAGATGGTTGGAAATGCGCAACGTATCCGCTTGCCGCACCTTCGCCTCCACCCGCTTGATCCGCGAGCTGTAGAACAGGTAATCCACGGTGCGATCCGGCCCGTCAAGGCTCGGGTCATTGGGAAAGTGCGTCAGCCACTTCTCACGATCAATCCCGCTGGACTCGCTGTTGCTGGGGATCATCGGGTATTTGTCCCACAGCAGATGTAGCTCGCTGTCTGGCGAATACTGCCCGCGTTTACCGGCATCCAGGCGCAGGAATTGCCCCAGCGGCAGCACATTGAAATCCCCGCCGATCAACCAGGGCGTCCCGCGGCCTTCGAATTTGTCGAGTAGTTTCACCGTGGCCTGGATTTGTTCTTGCACCGCACTACGCCCCGGCTCGTCGCCCTCCAGACGGGTGTTGAGCACCGCCAGTTGGCCGCCGTCGCTCAGCGGTAGGTAGGTCAGCAGCAACGCCGGTTTGGGTTGGAACTGACGGCTGATGAAGTTGGCAGGCGGCACGGGCAGTTGCAGGCGTTCGGCGTGTTCGATCTGGTAGCGACTGAGGGTTACCAGCTTGCGGCCGACGCTGCCAAAGATATGCAGGTTGGGGATAAAGTCGGCTTTCCAGTCGAAGGCCTGGGCGCTGCAGGGGTAGAGGTCGGCCAGGCGCTCCTGGAGCAGCGTCACCTGGTCTTGGTAGTGGGACGGCTTGGCGCCTTCATCGAGTTCCTGCAACAGCAGGATGTCGGGCTGTTCGTCGCGAATCACCCGGGCCACCTCGTCGAGGCTGAAGGCCATGTCTTCGACGGTGGGGCGGTCGTCCGGGCCGCTGCCGTCGGCTGTGTCGTACCAGAACACGTAGTTCTTGCCGGCCAGGTACTGCACGTTCCAGGTCATCACCTTGAGCGCCTGCCCGGGCAGCAGGGTCGGCGCACGGGGCGCGATGCAGCTTACGGGCAGGGTTTGCTTGTCGGCGGGGCGCCAGGTCAGGCTGTAGATCAGGGCCGTCAGCAGGCCTGCAATAAACAGCAGGCCCAGCAAGGTGATGCGCAAGAAACGGGTCATCGGCTCGGCTTATAGCGTGTCAGGAGTGGCCCCGAGCATATCACCGCACGTCGGCATCGCCACCGATCAGCATGAATAAACGGAACAGCACCACACTGGTAAACAGCTGCAGGAAGCTGTGCGCACTGTCGATCAGCACCCCCAGCAACGGCGCGGGCTCGGGATACGCCGCCACGCTGGCGCCTTTGAGCAGCCACAGCGGCGTCATTACGCACAGCAGGCACACCAGGATTCGCCAGAAATGCCCACGGGTCAGGCGTAAACTTTCCTTCATCGCCTGCAGTGCGGGCATACCGCGCAGCACCAGCAGGTACTCGGCAAACGCGAGCACCACCATCAGCCACAGGCCGGGTAGGAAATACAGCGACAGCCCGAGCAATATCAGCAGCGTACTCATCGCCGTCAGCAGGGCGAAGCGCGGCCACAGGGTCAGGGCCATGGCCCACACATCCTTGGTGCGCGGCGATTCGCCACGGGTGCGGGCGTCGAGAAACAGGATCAGCGCGCCGGTGTACAGCGGATACACCAGCAACCCCACTATCACGCTGTAGCCGGGGAATGCGTCCGGGCCGAGCGTGTGGTCGAGCACCTGTTGCAGCAGGGCTTCGAGGATCACCAGCGGCAGGCATAGCTGGACGATGGCGCCCAGGTTGTGCCGGGTGAAGCGGAAGGAGTCGCGCAGTACGTCTAACGGATTCATCAGAGTCATCACAGGCCGAAAAAAGCAGGGGCACACTTTAACCGATAGGTGCCGTGAGCAAGCAAACGTAAACCTTGAGTAAAGACCATTGAAACAACTGGTAACACCCCCATAACTAGGAGGACCGGGCCTGATCACAGGCCGGACCATGATTTCTACCGGCAATCTAACGAGGTCGCCATGAACAGCGAAGAGCAAACCCTGATCGATGGACTGTTTTCTCGGCTGCAACAAGCCGAAACGGACTCAGCCCCCCGCGACGCCCAGGCCGAAGCGCGGATCAAGGAGCATATGACGCGCCAACCGGCGGCCGGGTACTACATGACCCAGTCGATCCTGGTGCAGGAACACGCGCTCAAGAGTCTCGACGCGCAGAACAAGCAACAGGCGCAACAGATCCAGCAATTGCAGGATG
The DNA here is from genome assembly GCF_023072625.1 of Pseudomonas emilianonis. Classification (NCBI taxonomy): domain Bacteria; kingdom Pseudomonadati; phylum Pseudomonadota; class Gammaproteobacteria; order Pseudomonadales; family Pseudomonadaceae; genus Pseudomonas; species Pseudomonas emilianonis. The sequence continues at coordinate 4,808 of NZ_JAKNRV010000249.1, read as the reverse complement.
AACTGCAGCGGGCCAAGTCCCAGGCGGCACAACCGGCGCCGAGCAGCGGTGGCTTTCTGTCGAGCATCTTTGGCGGCGGTCCACGTGATGCACAACCGACACAGAGCGCTCCGGCCTCTTCGGGCGGCGGCTGGCGTGAACCGGCACGGCCCTCTTTCGGGCAGCCCGCGCCGCAACAAAACTACGCAGCGCCGCAGCAGAATTACCAACAGCCTCAACAACCCGCCGCCCCAGTCGGCAGTGGTTTTCTCGGTGGCGCCCTGAAAACCGCCGCAGGCGTAGCCGGTGGCGTGATGCTGGCTCAAGGTATCAGCAGTCTGTTCAATCACAACTCGCAACAGCCGCAGGTTGTGGAAGAAATCATCCGTGAAGAACCGGCGCCCGCCAGTGACAACGGCAACTGGGGCAACGATGACCAGAAATTCGCGGGCAATGATAGCTGGGGCAGCGACAACGCCTCGGACAGCTTCGCCGATAGCGATTCCTCTTCCTTCGATGATGACGATTCCTTCGTCTGACGCACCCAGGCCCGGGGCGCTTTGCCGCCCCGGGCTGATTTTTCCCGGAAACTTTCCCGTGACTGGCATACTGGCAACCTTTGCGGACCTTCGCGTCCGGGGTCCAAGCGGCAGTCATGGGGAAGTGCGGTGAAGAAAATTGCAGTGTTCGCCGATGTACAAAACCTCTACTACACCGTGCGCCAGGCGTATGGCTGTCACTTCAACTACGCCGCCCTGTGGGCTGACATCAGCTCGCGCGGGCAGATCGTCGAGGCGTATGCCTATGCCATCGACCGTGGCGACAGCAAGCAGCAGCAATTCCAGCAGATCCTGCGCAACCTGGGCTTTACCGTGAAGCTCAAGCCCTACATCCAGCGCAGCGACGGCTCGGCCAAGGGCGACTGGGACGTGGGCATCACTATCGACATCATGGACGCCGCCGCTAACGTTGACGAAGTGGTGTTGGCGTCCGGCGACGGTGACTTCGACATGCTGCTCGACCGCATCATCCACAAGCATGGCGTCGAAGCCGTGGCCTACGGCGTGCCGGGGCTGACGGCCAACTCACTGATCCGCGCCGCCAGCCGCTACGTGCCGATCGAAGGCGCGTTGCTGCTCAAATAAGCGCTGCGGCTCAATAAATAAATGCTTAGACGGAGTTGGAACAGGTTTGGAACGTATAGCGGTCATCGACTTTGAAACCACCGGCATTACCCCGAGCAGCCACTGCCGGGCCACGGAAATCGCGGTGGTCATCCTTGAGCGCGGCCAAATCGTGGACCGTTACCAGAGCCTGATGAACGCAGGTGTGCGCGTGCCGGGCTTTATCGAACAGCTCACCGGCATCAGCAACGCCATGCTGCGCAGCGCGCCACCGGCCGAGCGGGTAATGAACGAAGTCAACGAGTTCGTCGGCACCACACCGCTGCTGGCGCACAACGCCGCGTTCGACCAGAAGTTCTGGGACTTCGAACTGGGCCTGATCCGCCGCACCCGCCTGCAAAAATTCGCCTGCTCGCTGCTATTGGCCCGCCGCCTGATGCCTGCGGCGCCCAACCATAAACTCGGCACCCTCAACGCTTTCGCCCAACTGCCCCACACCGGCAAGGCTCACCGGGCCATGGCCGATGCGGAAATGGCCGCCAACCTGACGGCGCACCTGGCCGAGCAACTGCGCCGTACCCATGGCTTGCGTGAGCTGTCCCATGACTTGTTGTGTACGTTGCAGAAAGTGCCAGCGGCGAAGATCAATGAGCATTTGAAGAAGCATCGCGGGTTCTGAGCCCGAGCGCGCTTTCAAGAACAATGAAACTCCAAATGTGGGAGGGGGCTTGCCCCCGATTGCAGTGTGTCAGCCAGTACATCTAGTGACTGACACTCAGCTATCGGGGGCAAGTCGAATCGTCGCACCGCCCCTCCCACATTGGTTATGCGGTGCCTATCGAGGCTGCACACACTCCAGCGCCCGATCCACCACTCCCTTCGCCATTTCCACCAAATGCATCACCGCCCGTTGCTGCGCGTTCATCGCCTCACCCGGCAAGTGCGCAGTTTTCACCGCGCAATGCAGCAAGTCCGCCGCATGGGCGAGGGCATCTTCGAGGCTCAGGTTGTCATTCAGGATGAAGGTGGGCGCATCCGGGGCGGACGCTTTGAGGTAGTAGTCGATGGCGCGGCGGTTGAGCAGGGCGTCTTCGCTCAAGAAGTCTGGTGGATCGGGGGTGACTTTGACCATGGTGGAACTCCTTGCAGGAAGAAGTTGCAACCGTCCGCTTGCACGCGAATTGGGGTGGCAACTGTACGTAGGTGTGCAAGACCGGGGCAAGGAGCGAAACCCAGCAGGCCCGAAGGCCTCCCACGCACAGCCGCCATAATGGGCGAACGCCAAGCATCAAGCTGGGCATTAATAAGCTGTATGTTGATTTGTGGATTCTACTTGCCGTCGGACTTGCACGTCCGGCCACCGAACATTCGATGACTGAGCGAGACTAGCGACCTGATCCGACGGAAACAAGGCCGTGGAATTCTCTAGGAAACGTCCCGCAAATGAAAGGGATCGGTCTTGCTGGCCATTGAAATAGCGGCTCTTTGTGGGGACTTTTATCTGCTGTTTGAATAGTCAGTAGGCTTCAACCTGCTGCCACGTCGGACCTTTCTGTATTTCCCCTTCTTCCGTCAATCGCCTTTTGCTGCGATTTAACATCTTGCCCGTCATATACGAACAAGGACTACATCGGGCGAGGCATTCCCTTCGTGGCTGCGGGGTTGGCTGTCTTTGATCTAATCAGTATTGGTAAGTGTGCCTACGAGGCAAGAAATGGAAAGTAATCTGACCCGAGCCGAGATCAGCGAAAAGGTTATTCAACTGTTCGTCGATATCATCGGCTTCATCGACCGCAGCCAGGTGACGGAGCAAACGGATTTCATCCATGACTTCAAGATCATCGATGACGATTTGACTTGCTTTGTCATGCAGATCAGGTGGCAATTCAAACTGCGCGCGACTCAGGCAGATTGGGATCACATCACCACCCTTGAGCAAATTGTCGACTTGATCGTTCAGCGTTCAAATCTGCAGTGCGGCCCCCGATGGCGCTGGATCAGCCACCACTTTTCCCATTCCCCTCCAACTGCCCCAACGGCACCCGCCGCTCTATCGCGCTCGACAAAATGATCGAGGTCTTGCTGAACCCGAACTTCGCTATCCGATTAATCAAACTCTCCAGCTCCGGCATCGAACCCACCGCCGCTTGCATGATGACGCACGGGTCGCCGGTCACCCGGTGGCATTCGGTCAGTTCGGGGATTTCGGCCAGGGCGTCGTACACCTTCTGGCTGCCATGGTTGGTCAGGCGAAGTTCGATCACGCACTGGATCGGCAAACCCACTTTGGACAGATCCACCTTGGCCTGGTAGCCGGTGATCACGCCGCTGGCTTCCAGCTTGGCCACGCGTTCGGCCACGGCCGGGGCGGAGAGGTTGACCGTGCGCGCGAGTTGCGCGAAGGAGGCGCGGCCGTCTTCGAGCAGGGCACTGAGGAGCATGCGGTCGTATTTGTCCATGAAAAGGCTCCAGCGCTAGGCGGCTTTCGAAAACATGGTTTATAGCCCTCATAACCATGCTTTGAAAAGTGTATGGGCGGTTTAAACAGGTTTTGTAACTTATGTTTATGCGCCTGGCTTTTTAGAATAAGCCTCTCTTTTTCTGCCACAGAGCTGCCCAATGCCTGGCCCACGTCGCTTTCCCTTACCGTTGATCGCCGCCTTTTTTGCGTTGTACGTGATTTGGGGATCTACCTACCTGGTGATCCGGATCGGTGTGGAGTACTGGCCGCCGCTGTTGCTGGCGGGGATTCGGTTTTGTACGGCGGGTGTGCTGATGTATGCGTTTTTGCGCTGGCGCGGGGTGCCGGCGCCGACGTGGGCGCAATGGAAGGCTGCCGGGATGATCGGGATTTTGCTGCTCACCTTCGGTAACGGTGGTGTCACGTTGGCGGAGCATGCGGGCGTTTCGTCCGGGGTCGCCGCGCTGGCCGTGGCGACCGTGCCGCTGTTCACCTTGCTGTGTGGTTACTTCTGGGGCGCGCGCAATACCCGGCTGGAATGGGCGGGGGTGATTCTGGGCATTGTCGGCATCGCCATGCTCAACATGGGCAGCACATTGCAATCGAGCCCGATGGGCGCGGCTTTGCTGTTGTTTGCCGCCGCCTCGTGGGCATTCGGTTCGGTCTGGAGCCGGCAACTGTCGCTGCCCCAGGGCGCCATGGCCAGTGCAGCGGAAATGCTGGTGGCCGGTGTGGCGTTGTTGATTGGCAGTGCGGTGTCCGGTGAGCGCCTGCAAGCCATGCCGCCGCTGGAAGGCTGGCTGGCGCTGGCCTACCTGACGGTGTTCGGCTCGATCATCGCCTTCAATGCGTATATGTACCTGCTCAAGCACGTGCGCCCGGCGGCCGCGACCAGCTATGCGTATGTGAACCCAGCGGTGGCGGTGTTGTTGGGGATTGTGTTTGTCGGCGAGTCCATCGGTATCGAGGAGGCGTTGGCCATGTTGGTGATCATCAGCGCCGTGCTGTTAATCAGCCTGCCCCAGTGGCGAAAGCCTGGGCCGAAAATAAGGTAAACTGCCGCGCATAACGCCTTTTTACCCGCTTAGGCGCTGAATTTTCCCTACGGTAAACACATGACTTTCGCCACACTTGGCCTGATCGAACCCTTGCAGCGCGCCCTTGAGACGCTCGGCTACCAGACCCCGACGCCGGTGCAGGCGCAAGCCATTCCGGCGGTGCTGGCCGGCCGTGACCTGATGGCC
>NZ_JAKNRV010000248.1:0-8028 GCF_023072625.1 Pseudomonas emilianonis | reverse complement strand
GCCCGACGCCCTGCGCGAAGGCGACCCCGTGCAACTGGCCGACGCCTCCGGAGGTGCCCATGCGCCCAAGGCTTAAACCGCTTGCTGCCGTGATGCTGCTGGCTTTACAAGGTTGCTCGCTGACGCCGACCTACAACGTGCCGGCGATCAAACTGCCGGCCAACTACCGCGAACAGACCAGCGACGGCCCCTGGCACAGCGCGCAGCCGTCCGACCAACTGGCGCCGCAGTGGTGGGCGCTCTACCACGAGCCGCGCCTGGATCAGTTGCAACAGCAATTGCTCAAGGCCAACCCGGACCTGGCGGCAGCGCTGGCGCACTTCGATGCGTCCCAGGCGTATGCCAGCCAACTGCATGCCGGGCTGTTCCCGCAAATCACTGCCAGCGCACAACCGCTGCGTCAGCGCCAATCGGACTCGCGACCGCTGCGCGGCACAACGCAGCCGTCGGTGTACAACAGCAACACTGCGGGGTTTTCGTTGAGCTACGACTTGGACCTGTGGGGCAAAATCCGCAACCAGGTGGCGGCGGGTGATGCGCAGGCGCAAGCGTCGGGCGACGATTTGGCGGTGGCGCGTTTGAGCTTGCAGCATCAGTTGGCGACCTTGTATGTACAGCTCAATGGGCTGGATGCGCAAAGTCGGATTCTCAACAACTCGCTGGAGGATTTCAGCCAGGCCCTGCAACTGACCCGCAGCCGCTACGAGGGCCAGATAGCGTCGGAACTGGACCTGACCCGCGCGCAAAACCAGCTCGCCCAAGCCAAGGCGCAACTGGATGAAGTGCGTGGGCAACGCAACCTCACCGAACATGCCATCGGCGAACTGGTCGGCGTGGCGGCCAGCGACTTCACGCTACCGGCAAGCCAACAACTGATCGCCCTGCCAGGGATTCCGTCGCAACTGCCAAGCCACCTGCTGCAACGTCGTCCGGATATTGCGGCAGCGGAGCGCCGAGTGTTTGCGGCCAACGCGAATATCGGCGTGGCCAAGGCCGCGTGGTACCCGGATTTCAGTCTGACCGGATTGATTGGCGGACAGACCCAAGGCGTAGGGAATTTACTCTCGGCAGGCAATCGGTATTGGGCGCTGGGGCCGCTGATGAATTTGCCGATCTTCGATGGGGGTCGCTTGAGTGCCAACGAACGCCAGGCCAAAGCCGAGTTTGAACAAGCCTCGGCGCAGTACCGCAGCCAGGTATTGAAGGCCGTGCGCGAGGTGGAAGACAACCTGGCGCAACTAAGGGATTTGCAGCAGGAGGCGCAGGATGAACAAGCGGCGGCAGATGCGGCGCAGCACACGCAAGCGTTGGCGATGAACAGCTACCAGGCCGGCGCGGTGAGTTATCTGGATGTGGTGACCGCGCAGACCGCGACGTTGCAGGCGCAAATGACCTTGCAGACGGTGCAGACGCGGCAGTTGCAGGCGAGTGTGGGGCTGGTCACCGCGCTTGGCGGCGGCTGGCAACCTGGCGCCTGAGACTTGTTTGTGCAAACCGGCTCGAAGGTGGGGGCTGGTTTGCCTGTGATGGCGGTAGATCAGCCAAACATCACCGACTGATCCATCGCATATTCAGGCCTCCGGCCCGACCTTGACACCGAAACGCTGCTGGTCAATGCCACCCAGGATCTGGAATCGATCAACTCCATCGCCGCACATCTAGCCTTCGAATGTCGATGGGCCGCAGCGCGGTATGGCGCTGGGAATTTGCCGGATGCGGGAAGGCGCGCAGGTTCGGCCGCAATAGCGGTGGCGTCAGTTCCGGCCTCATCGGGAGCAAGCCCCCTCCCACACTGACCCTGCACCAGACACACCATGTATGAACACCGCAGAACCCATGTGGGAGGGTTCAAGCCCACCCCCACACTGACCCTGCACCAGACACACCATGTATGAACACCGCAGAACCCATGTGGGAGGGGGCTTGCTCCCGATTGCGCTCTTTCAGACACATCCTGCCAAAAGCATGTCCATCAATCCCAAGCCCCTCTATCTAACCTCTCAAAACACACCCAGAAAGAGGCCAAGGAATGCCTGACTTACCCGCTTCACACCGCCTGCGCATCGGTCGATTCAGCGAACCGAACCGTATCTACCTCATCACCACCAACACCCACGAACGCATCCCGATATTCAAGAATTTCCATCTCGGTCGCTTGGTGGTCTGGCAGTTTCGATTAGCTCAGTACCAAGGGCTGGCTAACTCCCTGGGATGGGTGATCATGCCGGACCATTTCCATTGGCTGCTCGAACTGAAAAAAGGCTCGCTGGCGGACTTGATGTGCCAGGTGAAGTCCAAAAGCACCAGGACCGTTAATGGCGCAAGCGGACGCAAGGGGCGGCTTTGGCAGGAAAGTTTCCATGACCGGGCGCTGCGCCAGGAAGACGACCTGGTGAAAATGGCCCGGTATGTGGTGGCCAACCCATTGCGAGCGGGATTGGTTCGCCGGATTGGCGACTACCCGTTGTGGGATGCCATTTGGGTATAGACACAGTTCAACTGTGGGAGGGGCTTGCTCCCACACTGATCCTGCGCCAGACACACAATGTATGAACACCGCAAAACCCATGTGGGAGGGGGCTTGCCCCCGATAGCAGTGGTTCAGCCAGCTTATCTGTAACTGACCCACCGCCATCGGGAGCAAGCCCCCTCCCACAGTTTTTAGCGCATTTCAGGCAGCCAACTTACCGCTGGCGATGGCTGCCGAGGCAGCCACCATTGCCCGCAACAACACCGCACACCCCGCCGCCAGGTCATCCGGTGCGGCGTTTTCGATTTCGTTGTGGCTGATGCCACCTTCGCACGGCACGAAGATCATCCCCGCCGGGCCGAGTTCGGCGACGAAGATCGCGTCGTGCCCTGCCCCGCTGACGATGTCCATGTTCGACAACCCCAACCCATTCGCAGCATCGCGCACAGCGTCCACACAGCCTTTGTCGAAATACAGCGGCGGGAAGTCGGCGGTGGGTTCCATTTCAAAACTCAACCCATGTTTGGCGCAGGTTTCGTCGATCACCTGGCGCACCTGGGCAATTATCGAATCCAATCGCGCCGGTTCCAGGTGACGGAAGTCCAGGGTCATGCGCACTTCACCCGGGATAACGTTGCGTGAGCCCGGATAAGCCTGCAAGCAACCGACAGTGCCACACGCATGCGGCTGATGCCCCAACGCCGCCGCATTCACCGCCGTGACCACTGCGGCCGCGCCGACCAGGGCGTCCTTGCGCAGGTGCATCGGCGTCGGCCCCGCGTGGGCTTCAACGCCGCGCAGTGTCAAGTCGAACCACTTTTGCCCGAGGGCACCAAGCACCACGCCGATGGTTTTTTTCTGGTCTTCCAGAATCGGCCCCTGCTCGATATGCGCTTCGAAATAAGCGCCGACTTTATGCCCACTCTCCGCCCGCGTCCCCGCGTAGCCAATCGCATTCAGCGCATCGCCTACGCTGACGCCAGCCGCATCGACCTTGGCGAGGGTATCAGCCAGGCTGAATTTCTCGGCAAACACCCCCGAGCCCATCATGCACGGCGGGAAGCGCGAGCCCTCTTCGTTGGTCCACACCACCACTTCCAGCGGCGCCTCGGTTTGCAGCTTGAGGTCGTTGAGGGTGCGCAGCACTTCCACACCGGCCAACACCCCGAAGCACCCATCGAACTTGCCACCGGTGGGCTGGGTGTCGATATGGCTGCCGGTCATCACCGGTGGCAGGTCGGGATTGCGCCCCGGCCGGCGGGCGAAGATGTTGCCAATACCGTCGACGGTCACGCTGCATCCGGCCTCTTCGCACCATTGCACGAACAGGTCGCGGGCCTGGCGGTCTAGGTCGGTGAGGGCCAGGCGGCACACGCCGCCCTTGGGGGTGGCGCCGAGTTTGGCCAGGTCCATCAGCGACTGCCACAAACGGTCGCGGTTGATGTGCTGATGGGTCGATTGCAGAACGTCCAGGGCAGCGTTCATGGGGATCTCCTCAGGCTACATTTCTTATGGATTGACTCGGTCAATGGTGGGAGCCAGCTCCCACCTTGAGCGGGTTTACAACGAAGATTTAACGGCGACCGGGCTGACCCCGCGCCCGGCATTCAGGCCGTAATACAACACGCCGCCCAACGCCGAACCGGTAAACCAGCCATAGCTGTAGAACCAGCTGAACGCATCGCTGCCCAACGACAACAACGTCAGCACCACCGGCACGCCAAACGCAAGAAAGCCTTTCCAGTTCCACGCCGGGTACACGTCGTCACGGTACAAACCGGCCAGGTCCAATTGCTGTTTGCGGGTGATGAAATAGTCCACCACCATGATCCCGGCGATCGGTCCCAGCAGGCTTGAATAGCCGAGCAACCAGTTGGAATACACAGTCTCCAGGCTCACGTCGGAAATGATCAGCCCGAGCTTTTTCAGCAGCTCGTGCCCCATCAACACCAACCCCACCAACCCGGTGAGAATCACCGCCGTGGTGCGGTTGATCAGCTTGGGCGCGATGTTCTGGAAGTCGTTGGTGGGCGACACGATGTTCGCCGCAGTATTGGTGGACAAGGTGGCGACGATGATCAACGCCATGGCCACGGCGACCCACACCGGGCTTTGGATATGCCCGATCAGCGTCACCGGGTCGGACACGCTGACGCCCACCAGTTTCACCGACGCAGCGGTCATGATCACGCCGAGGGCGGCGAACAGGAACATGGTCAGCGGCAGGCCGAAAATCTGCCCGAGGATCTGGTCCTTCTGGCTCTTGGCGTAGCGGCTGAAGTCGGGAATGTTCAGCGACAAGGTGGCCCAAAAGCCCACCATCGCGGTCAGGCCGGCCATGAAGTAACCGGTCAGGCTCGCACCTTCGGGGCGTTTGGGCGGGATCGCCATCAACTCGCTGAGGGACACGTTCGGCATCGCCCACACCAGCAGGCCAATGCCCACCGCCACCAGCAGCGGTGCCGACAGGGTTTCCAGGCGCTTGATCGACTCGGCGCCACGCAGCACCACCCACAGGTTCAGGGTCCAGAAGATCATGAAGCCGATCACTTCACCGGTGCCGCCCAAGGCCTTCCAACCCTCGAAAATCGAGCCCAGAAAAAGGTGAATCGCCAACCCGCCGAACATCGTCTGGATACCGAACCAGCCGCACGCTACCAGCGCCCGGATCAGACACGGCACGTTGGAACCGAGAATGCCGAATGAAGAACGCAGCAACACCGGGAACGGGATGCCGTATTTGGTGCCGGGGAAGGCGTTGAGGGTCAGCGGGATCAACACCACGATATTGGCCAGGAGAATCGCCATCAGCGCCTCGCCCACCGACAAACCGAAGTACGCGGTGAGCACCCCGCCCAACGTGTAGGTGGGCACGCAGATCGACATGCCGACCCACAGCGCGGTGATGTGCCACTTGTTCCAGGTACGTTCATGCACCTTGGTCGGTGCCATGTCGTGGTTGTAGCGAGGGCTGTCGAGGACGTCGGGGCCGGCGTCGAGTTCGTACAGGCCGTTGCGTTCAATAACTTGCGATCTGTTCTGTTGCATGGCCGCTCCACGGTTTTTTTCGAATTATTGTTGCTCACCTGCAAGGTCGGTGCAGGTGGCCGGAGTACCTCGTAAACAACATGACATCACGGGTCCGGCCAGCCGCCACTGCACTCAATAACCGTGCCGACAACCCAACCCGACCCCGCACCGCGTATATAACTCGCTGATGTTTATCAGCTTTATTTCAAACACCGATTAATCCTGCGGTACTTGCCGCGTGACACAGGCTGGATAACGCGAAAGTTGGCCGAACATTCAGGACTCAATCTGGTGCAACACAATTATTTTTATTTACCGCCGCCGTCAAGTGGCAAGTCTCAAGCGCCTGATTTGCAATAAGAAATGTTACTCATACTGTAAACCTGTCAAGTGCGTCAAAATGGTGAGCGCTCGCTACATTTTGGTGATTTTTATTTTTTATTGTTTAAATTCAATTAGTTAAAAAACAAATAGACGTAGTAAAAATCTTCTTGCTCATTCTAAAAACACCGGCTAGTTTCTATTCCTGTCACCCATGACAGGTTTTACAAACCTGCGCTGGAAAGAACTACAACACTTAGAACTGGCACAAGCCGGTCAAGCCTTGTGAGGAACTCGACATGTCGCTGTTGATCCGTGGCGCCACCATCATTACCCACGATGAAAGTTACCGCGCCGATGTTTTATGCGCAGACGGTCTAATTCGCGCGATTGGCACGGACCTGGACATTCCCGCTGGCACCGAAGTACTCGATGGCAGCGGCCAATACTTGATGCCCGGCGGCATCGATCCGCACACCCATATGCAACTGCCCTTCATGGGCACCGTGGCCAGTGAGGATTTTTTCAGCGGCACGGCGGCGGGTCTGGCGGGGGGCACCACCTCGATCATCGACTTTGTGATTCCCAACCCGCAGCAATCCTTGCTCGAAGCCTTTCACCAATGGCGCAGCTGGGCGGAAAAGTCGGCGGCCGACTATGGCTTTCACGTCGCGATCACCTGGTGGAGCGAGCAGGTGCGCGAGGAAATGGCCGAGCTGGTCAGCCACCACGGCATCAACAGCTTCAAGCATTTCATGGCCTACAAGAACGCGATCATGGCGGCCGACGATACGTTGGTGGCCAGCTTCGAGCGCTGCCTGGAGCTGGGCGCGGTGCCCACCGTGCACGCAGAAAACGGCGAGCTGGTGTATCACCTGCAACGCAAGCTGATGGCCCAGGGCATCACCGGGCCGGAAGCGCACCCGCTGTCGCGTCCGTCCCAGGTCGAAGGTGAAGCGGCGAGCCGTGCGATCCGTATCGCCGAGACCATCGGCACGCCGCTGTACTTGGTACACGTCTCGACCAAAGAGGCGCTGGATGAAATCACCTACGCTCGCGGCAAGGGCCAGGCGGTGTACGGCGAAGTGCTCGCCGGGCACCTGCTGCTGGACGACAGCGTCTACCGTCACCCCGACTGGCAGACCGCCGCTGGCTATGTGATGAGCCCGCCATTCCGCCCGCGCGGGCATCAAGAGGCGCTGTGGCATGGCCTGCAATCGGGCAACCTGCACACCACCGCCACCGACCACTGCTGCTTCTGCGCCGAGCAAAAAGCTGCCGGGCGTGACGACTTCAGCAAGATCCCCAACGGCACCGCCGGTATCGAAGACCGCATGGCGTTGTTGTGGGACGAAGGGGTCAACACTGGGCGCCTGTCGATGCAGCAATTCGTCGCGCTGACCTCCACCAACACCGCGAAGATCTTCAACCTCTACCCACGCAAAGGCGCAATCCGCGTCGGTGCCGATGCCGACCTGGTGCTGTGGGACCCCGAGGGCACGCGCACGATTTCCGCCAAGACCCACCACCAGAACGTCGACTTCAACATCTTCGAAGGCAAGACCGTGCGCGGCGTGCCGAGCCACACCATCAGCCAGGGCAAGCTGGTCTGGGCCGATGGCGACCTGCGCGCCGAACGCGGTGCCGGGCGGTATGTGGAACGGCCGGCGTACCCGGCGGTGTTCGAGCAGTTGAGCAAGCGGGCTGAGCGCTCCAAGCCGGTTGCTGTGAACCGCTGAGAGCGCTATGGGGGCAAGCCCAGGCAACAAAAATGCCCGCCAGAGGCAATCCGAAAAAAAACCGTGAGGCCCACACCGTGATCCAGACCCTGACCCACCTCCCCCATCCCCATGAAGACGGCGCCACCCTCGCCAGCCATTTCACCGACCTGGCGCCGCCCCTCAACGCCCGCCAGGCGCAATTGGAAGCCTCGCGCTGCCTGTATTGCTACGACGCGCCGTGCGTGAACGCGTGCCCCAGCGAAATCGACATCCCGTCGTTCATCCGCAACATCCACACCGACAACGTGCAAGGCGCCGCGCAGAAGATTCTCTCGGCCAACATCCTCGGCGGCAGCTGCGCCCGGGTCTGCCCCACCGAGATCCTGTGCCAGCAAGCCTGCGTGCGTAACAACGCCGAAGAATGCGCCCCGGTGCTGATCGGCCTGTTGCAACGCTACGCCATCGACAACGCGCACTTCAGCAATA
>NZ_JAKNRV010000247.1:0-8028 GCF_023072625.1 Pseudomonas emilianonis | reverse complement strand
GCCGGCCAGGTCCACCGGCAGGCGCATGGCCCAGGCCCGCAAGTGCGGGCGGCTGAGTGCGCGGCGGTACAACTGCAACCAGCAGCCGAGGGAGGAGTGCTCGGGTACTTGCACCGTGGTGGAGTCGCCGGATTTCAAGTGATTGAACAACGCGCTGATCAATTGGCCATCGGCGGCCAGGCGTTGCGCCCGGCCGTGTTTCAGGACATCGAGGGTGGTCGGCATGGGGAGATCCTTTCGCTGGGATTGCCGTGCTGGCAATCGAAGCGGCCCAGGGTGAACGGGCCTCCCGGGCGCGGGTATGGCGATGCTTCCCGTTCGACCGTGGCCGGCTTCCGCGTTGTCTGCCTGATGGGCTGAAAGTATTGAGACAGAGCCTTCGGGTGGGTATATGCGGCCTAGGTAGGGGCATGACGCTGCACCAAAGCTGTGCAATACTCGGCGCGCGTCAAAACGAGAAAATCCCTACGCTATCCAGGTAATGCCTCTCCACAAAAGGCGCTTTTACCGCGACTTCTCGCTGAATCTTGCTGTTTATTGAGTGAAAAACCCTGGGTTGAGCTTTTTATACTGCACCCCCGCTGAACTGGCCCCGGCCAGACGGGTTGGCCCATGAGGCGAGCTCGGTGAGAGGCGTCGTGGCGGACCTGCCGTGACGTCGAGTACTCGGTGGATTAATCCAATAACAAGACGAGGTTGTACCCCTATGCCAGTTGGCAACCACCTGCCTCATGGCGAGACCGCTCAGGGCGGCCCGCTGAAACGTGAACTGGGCGAACGGCATATTCGCCTGATGGCCCTCGGCGCCTGTATCGGTGTCGGCCTGTTCCTTGGCTCGGCCAAGGCCATTGAAATGGCCGGCCCGGCGATCATGCTCTCTTACATCATTGGCGGCCTGGCGATCCTGGTGATCATGCGCGCGCTGGGCGAAATGGCGGTCCACAACCCCGTCGCCGGCTCGTTCAGTCGCTATGCCCAGGATTACCTCGGCCCGTTGGCGGGCTTCCTGACCGGCTGGAACTATTGGTTCCTGTGGCTGGTGACCTGTGTGGCGGAGATCACCGCCGTGGCCGTGTACATGGGCGTCTGGTTCCCCGATGTGCCGCGCTGGATCTGGGCCCTGGCGGCCTTGCTCAGCATGGGCACGATCAACCTGATCGCGGTCAAGGCATTCGGTGAGTTCGAGTTCTGGTTCGCCCTGATCAAGATCGTCACCATCATCGCCATGGTGATCGGCGGCGTCGGCGTCATCGCGTTCGGCTTCGGCAATGACGGCGTAGCGCTGGGGATTTCCAACCTGTGGGCCCACGGCGGCTTCATGCCCAATGGTGTGCAGGGCGTGTTGATGTCCCTGCAAATGGTGATGTTCGCCTACCTGGGTGTGGAAATGATCGGCCTTACCGCCGGTGAAGCGAAGAACCCGCAGAAGACCATCCCGAATGCCATCGGCTCGGTGTTCTGGCGCATCCTGCTGTTCTACGTCGGCGCCTTGTTCGTGATTCTGTCGATCTACCCATGGAATGAAATCGGCACCCAGGGCAGCCCGTTCGTGATGACCTTCGAGCGCCTGGGCATCAAGACCGCCGCCGGTATCATCAACTTCGTGGTGATTACCGCCGCATTGTCTTCCTGCAACGGCGGCATCTTCAGCACCGGGCGCATGCTCTACAGCCTCGCGCAGAACGGCCAGGCCCCGGCGACCTTCGGCTCCACCTCGCGCAACGGTGTGCCGCGCAATGCGCTGCTGCTGTCGATCGCGGCGTTGCTGCTGGGCGTGCTGCTCAACTACCTGGTGCCGGAGAAAGTCTTCGTGTGGGTCACCTCGATTGCCACCTTCGGCGCGATCTGGACCTGGGTGATGATCCTGCTGGCGCAGCTCAAGTTCCGTAAGAGCCTGAGCCCGGCGGAACAGGCGGGCCTCAAGTACCGCATGTGGCTGTACCCGGTCAGTTCCTACCTGGCATTGGCGTTCCTGGTGTTGGTGGTGGGCCTGATGGCGTACTTCCCGGACACCCGCGTCGCGCTGTATGTAGGCCCGGTGTTCCTGGTGCTGCTGACCGTGCTGTTCTACGTGTTCAAATTGCAACCGACCCAGGTTGCCCAAGGCGTCGCGCGCTCGGCGTAACGCTTGTTCAAGGCGGCCTGTCGCGCACAGGCCGCCTTGATGCCTTCAATCGCGGTGCAACGCGTGCAGGGCCGCGTCCGTCAACTGGCCGATGAGGCGGTTGCGCTCGGCGGTCTGCGTGTCGATCAGCGCTTGCAGCCGGTCGAGGTGTTCATCGGAGTGTTTGTCCGGCAGCTCCTTTTGCAAGAGCCCGATCTTGTTGCGGGCCACTTCCTTGATCGTTAAGAAGGGCGCGGGAAAGCGTCGTTCCAGGTAGTCGAGCCAGAAGTCGCGGGTTCGGTACGCGTTCGCCAGCCCAGGGGAATCCTTCAGCCCACGCAGCATTTGACGAGCCTGTTGGACATCATTGTCGACCACGCCGTACCCCTCCACTGAATACAACATTTGGTCCGCCTGGACCGGCAGGTTGAATTCCTCGCGTAACGTCACGCGATAGAACAGGGTGATTTCGGCGGGGTCCGGCGAACGCCCTTGTGCGCTCAAGCGGAGGGTGTGATCGTCGGCGAACTGATCGAGCTGCTCCAGGTAATACACCTGTTTGGCCAGGCCGAGCAGTTCGCGGTCGATCTGCTGCTTGTTGTACCGAGCGAGGGTCTGATGCACCCGGTGCAGGAGCTCCATGTTGCTGAACAGCAGCATCGCCCCGTCGCCGCAGGTGCCGGCGGCACTGGTGTTGAGGAAGACTTTTTCGCGCAGCTCGGTGGAGTCACCCAGGCCGTTGAGCAACCGCCAGACACGACGCGTCAGTGTTGTACGTGTTGCACCGCCCTGCCGGTAATCCAACGATTTGGCCAGGTCTGCCAACACTCTGAAGGCGTCATCCGGGCGGGCGCCTTCCTGGCTTGATAGCGCGTCCCACAGTTGTTTCGCCGGCGCGTGTTGAGCGCTGTCGAGGGCGCGCAGCCAGGGCGTGACGTGACGTTCTGTCGCGGGCGCGTGAGTGATGCCTGGCACGGCTCGGGCCATGACAATGCCGCTTTCGGTGCGGTATTGCTCCAGGCGCTCCAGGGCTTGCGCGGACAGCGGGTTGTCATGCAGATAGATACGGCGGTTGCGCAGGCGCGCCCTGATGTGAGTAAAGACTTGTTCGGGAATGCTGCTGATCTGGTTTTCTTGCAAATACAGCGTGTTCAGATTGCCGTGCTCTGCGGCGCCTATCGGCCATTCATGGAGATCGGTGCCCCTTAGCCTCACGCTTGTGAGTTGGACCATCCGGGTAAGGTCCGGGGTGATGCCCAGGGGGTTGCCATTCAGATTAAGACTACGCAGATTGACCATGTTTGCGAGTCGCCCGGCCGACGCTTCGGTTAAGCGAAGCCTGTTGAATTGCAGGTTCAGGTCGGTCAGTTGCGTCATGTCGGTGATGGCGGCGGGCAGTTCGGTCAGCTCGCAGTCGATGTGCAAGGCGCGCACGTTGGGGAAGAGGGCGAGGAACGCGTGGCCTGCGGCGGGGAAGGTGTTCCCGGCAATGCTCAAGTGCTCGATGTGCTCGAACCCGGTGAACCCCGTACCAAAGGCGTCTGTGGGCAGGTCGTTGTCCTCCAGTCGCAAGGTCAGTGAGTGGACGTCAAACAAGCCCGCCACATAGTGCAAGGTCGACTCATCCCGTCGCCACGCCCTGCGCAGTTGGTTAGCGATGTAGCGGCGTTGCCCCAGATGGATGCCTAACGGGTCGGTCTGGGGGGCGTCGATGGGGCGTGGGGTGTCGCTCCAGCGGGTCAGTTCAATGTCCATGAAGCGGAATTCGGCCTGGCGCCGGTCAAGCTCGAGCAGCGCGGCGGGCTCATCGAGATTGAGCTGGTGGATGAAGGCGCGGGCGTTGTCATTGTCAAACCTTGGATAGAGCGTCTGGACCCTGCTCATCAGGTCGGGCGTGCGGTTCCCCCCGAACGGCCACAGCCAGCTCCAAACGGGATACGCCAGGAACGAGCGATCCAGCCCCATGGCGGGTTGTAGCCAGGGTTGCAAGTGAGGCAGGTCAAGCAGGCTTTTGATTTCGACCCGGCGGGACAGCGCCAGGTTGGCGATCTGCTCTTGCAGGGGTGAGAGGTCGAACTCATCGGTGATCCCCAGCGAGGTGCGTTCGGTAGGGCTCAAGGTCTGGACGATGGCCGCCAGCAGGCGGCTGCCAGCGCCGACGGGTGCGGCGAGTGCCGTCCCCTGAGGGGCGTAGGCGTGGTAAATGCGGTGTTGCTTGACCAGCACGTTTCGGCGGGTTCCGGCCTGGTTGCCGGCGGCTTCGATGTTGGGGCCGTTGAAGTGACTGTCACGTACCTCAACCCGAATGTCAGTGGGCCAGCCGGGCACGGCGTCGAGCAGGTGCAGGATGATCTTGTCACTGTCCGGGTTGATCATGCTGTCCAGATACAAACCTTCGAAAGCACGATTGAGGCGGACTTCATTGGCGGTGAAGCGGGCTTTTTCGGTGAGGCGCAGACTGACTTGGCCGTGTTCGTGCAGTTGCTTGAGTTCGCGGGGGGTTGCATGGCTCAGGATGCCTTCGACCGTGCTGTTGGGTAAGTCGGCGTGTTTGGCTTTGAAGCGTTCGTGCAAGGCGTTGGGGCTTCTGCGTTCGCTCCTTTTGTACTGTGAATCGAACAGTTTGTCGGTTTCTTGCTCGGCAAACTCGATGACTTTTTTCACCAGTTTGAACAAGCGTTCTTCACTGGAGGTGGGCAACTCTCCCAGCAAGGCGCTGATCAGTGCGTCGTTGCGCGTGAGTTCGTTCAGCAGCCGGGCCTCCTTGTATTGCAGTTCGCTCACGCGGATCGTTTCAACATTCGGCCCTTCGGTGGCCGGGTGTTGATAGCGCACTTCATTGTGCGGGCCGATGATCTGCAGCCTGTGGCTGTTCGGCCACTCCGGCAACCCGGAGATCACCAGCAATTGCAGGTCTGGATCGGCATTCTGGGTATTGGGGTCTACCCGCAGCGCTTCGATGAAGCGTCGGATCTGTTGTTCGATCTTGAAGCGTTTGCAGGTGTCGGCCAGCAACGGCGGTGCCGGATGGCCGGCGCGGTGTACCTGGCGCAGCACGTGGTCGGGGGTATCGGTCAGGGCGAGGATTTGCTGGGCCTGTTCGCGGGTAAATGCGTAGTCCTTATGGCCCAGGCGGTGGAACAGTGGGTGCGTGTCCCAGGTCATCGGGTCCTCGCTGGCCAGTCGCCAGGCACCCTGGCCGTTGTGTTCCAGGAGCGGGGTGTCGACGCCGATCTTTTTCGGGTGTTTGAGCCGCCACTTGAACACCTTTTTATCGTAGGCGATCCGGTACAGGCTGCCGGACAGTGGCAGGTACTCGTTGCCCTCAATCGTGTAGATACCGTCGGCCCTGGGGGTGAGGTGCGGTGACAGCATCAGGTTGTGTTCGTAGGGCAACAGCGAGCCGTTGACCAGGCTGACGAAACCTTCGGGGCTGCGCCGGGCGCTCATGTTATCGCCCAGGGTTTTGCGCAGGCCCTTGGCGTCGGTGGCGCTGCGCATGCCCAACTGTTGATGCTCGTGGGGGTGGAGCACCGAGGCGATGGCCAGATAGAAGCTGTCATGAGCCGGCGACACGGGGATTTCGCCATCGTTGCGGATGTCGTAGGCCTGGTAGCGGCCACCGGGGTGCAAACGCAGGTTCACGGTGAGGTCGTCCGGACCACTGGGCACGAAGGTTTCGCCGCGGGCGACATCCGTGACCACGAAGGGCCGCTTAAGGGTGTCGCCTATCAGCGCGCCGGCAAACTCCCTGGCCCAGAGATCGGTGTCGGCGTTGAATTCGCGGGGGTTGTACAGGCTGTCGATCACCGCGTCGATGCGCAGCGCGGTGCGGTGGTGATCGAGCATTTCAACAAACGCCACCGGCAGCGTGCCTCCCGTCAGGAACGCCGCTTGCTGACGTTGCGTCAGCGGGTGTTCGGCAAGCAACCGTTCCAGGTTGGCGGCGGTCAGGGGCGGGTTCAGGTCGCGCAGTTTTTTCAGCAAGGGCGTGACGCTGATCAGCGCGGGTGACACCTTGACCGGCAGAAACCGCCTGGCCGCCGGTGCGGCGGCGAGTTCGCCTTTTTCATAGCCCCAGTAATCGAACAATGCCGAAAACAGCGCGTGTCGCTCGATGCTTGCCAATGCGCTCACCTGTTGGCGCACGCTGCTGATGCGCGCGCCCTCGGAGGCGTTGGGCTGGTGCTCTTTACCCAGGGTCGAGTCGCGCGGTTGTTGGCGAATGATCAGTTCAAGCAGGTGCTCGTCACCTTCGGGGCCGCTGCCTGGGTCGTTGAGGTTTAGGTAGCTGCCGTCCTCGCGACGCTTGAGGTTGATCGCATGGGGCCGCGGTGGTGGTTGCTCGGTTTTACCGTAGGTCTCGATCCGCGTGCCGTCTGGATTGTGGATATGCAACAGAGTGTCGGTCGGCCAGCCGCTCAGTTGGGTCAGCAGGCAGAAGACCGTGCTGTCGGTATGCGCCGGCAGTTGGCCAGGCTGGGGGAACCGCTCGATGATTTGCTGGATGACTTGGTCGACCTGCAGGCGCCTGGCCCCTTCGATCAGGTTCAACGGTGCAGGCTGGGCGCGCCACACGCGGTCCAGCGTGTCGCGGGTGGTGGCGGTGCTGAGCAGCATGTGTTCAAGGGCGGCCGGCGCGATCGTCGAGGCACCGTTGGGCAGCATGCGTTGCAGCAGCGCGTGGTTGGACAGGAGATGGGCGTTGTGCAAATCGAAGGTCCAGGCCTGGAGCGCCGGGTCGAAGGTAATCGCCGGGGTGTAGCCGTCCTTGCCGTGCGTGAGTACGTAGCGTTTGTTCACGTCGTCGAATTTGACTTCGACCAGCACGTCCTTCTCGCCCTGGCGCAGTTTGGCGTAGAGCTGCTCCTGGTCGGTGTAAATGCCCACGGCGTTGGGCGTGACGCCGTTGACCAGGCGTTGGTTGGCGTGGGCATAGGGTTGGGCGTCGGCTTTCCAGAGCCCATGGCTGCCATCGGCGCGCGTGATCTTGTGCGGGTTGCCGAGTTTTTCCAGGTACGCGTGCATGCGCCGGCGATGGGCTCTTCCGGCGGTTGAGATCAATTTGCCGCTGACCGCGAGGTCTGTGACGTCAGCCAGGGCCGAGGCAAACCCGCTGGCCTCGCCCTTGACCAGCTCATTCACGCCCTGGGCGGCGCTGTAGGTCAGGCTGCCCATCACCGTCAGTTGCATGACCCGGTTCATGCCGGTGACGCCGCCGGGCAGCGGGGTGAGCAGCAGTTGCAGTACCTCGCCGGCAATCGCCGCCGCCGCGTCCTTGAGGGCTTGCCAGTCTTTTTCCGAACGGGTTTGCGCCAGGGTATCCAGGTCTGCCTGGAAACGTTGGATCTGCCGATAGGCACAGGCCTGCACCAGGGTGGTTTCGCGAGCGGATTTGATGTCGGTGCGAAAGCGGATGTTGTTCAGGGTTGTTGGCGGAAAGGCCAGGTGAAAACCTTCGTACACCTGCCTGCCCAGCCAACTGGCGCCTTGGGGCGGTTGCTCTTTGTTGATGAGTGATTTGAACAGCGACAGCCCGATCAAGGGCAATTGCCGGGAGAACCAGCCCAAGTCGTTCTTGGCGTGGCTGTCCAGCAGTTGTGTGCGAAACGTGCGTTGCGCGGCCTGGGCGTCGTCGTGGTATTGCAACGCCCCGCCGGGACGATAGGGGAAGTAGGACAACACGCCAAGGCTGGCCGCGCGGATCAGCAGCAAGGGCACCGGGATGCCGGTATCCCAGGCAACGAAGGGCACCGAGATCAGCGGGGTGATGCCGGAGCTCAGGTTCAGGGTGTCGAACGGCAACTGCGGGCCGGTGCCGTCGATGGCGGCGTTCAGCCGCGTGTAGAGGTCCAGGGTGACGCCGGTGGTGGCGCGGTTGCGGTAGGCTTCGATCGCGTCGAAGCTCAGGCTGGCCTTGGCCG
>NZ_JAKNRV010000246.1:0-8046 GCF_023072625.1 Pseudomonas emilianonis | reverse complement strand
AGGCCAGCACCCATCGGCCGTGGATCGGCAAGCACGGCAGCGTCAAGCCGGAAGACGGCGGCTGGGTGCCGGTGGGGCCGTCGCCGATTGCCTTTGACCCGAACCACACGCAGCCCCGTCCGCTGGACGACGCGGGGATCCAGCAAGTGATCGCTGACTTTGTCGCCGCTGCCAAGCGCGCGTTGACCGCCGGTTTTGAAGTGGTGGAGATCCACGCCGCTCACGGTTACCTGCTGCATCAATTCCTCTCGCCTATCAGCAATCAGCGTCAGGACCAGTACGGCGGAACCTTTGAAAACCGTATCCGCCTGGTACTGCGAGTCACCGAAGCGGTGCGTGAAGTCTGGCCGCAAGACCTGCCGCTGTTTGTGCGGGTGTCGGCCACCGACTGGGTGGAAGACGGCTGGAACCCCGATGAAACCGTGGAGCTGGCGCGCCGCCTGAAAGACTTGGGCGTCGACCTGATCGACGTGTCCTCTGGCGGCACCGCCGCCAACGCCGAGATCCCCATCGGCCCCGGCTACCAGACGCGGTTTGCCGAGCGTGTGCGCAAAGAGTCGGGCATCGCCACCGGCACCGTGGGCATGATTACCGAGCCGGCCCAGGCCGAACACATCCTGCGCACCTGCCAGGCCGACATCATCTTCCTCGCCCGAGAACTGCTGCGTGACCCTTACTGGCCGTTGCATGCCGACGATGACCTGGGCGGGCGCAAGGCGACCTGGCCGGCCCAGTACCAGCGGGCGACCCATCGGGATCAGCCGATTCATGAGTCTGATCTCAGGGATTGATCCTTCATCGGCTCCAACAAAACCCACCCTGACCCGGTGGGTTTTTTTTGCCGGGAGCTGTGGGATATGGCTGTAGGTATTTATTCCTGACCCGATTATTTAAGTGAATACTCTAAAAAAATCCCACACGTCACGAGATTGTTTCTACGCTTAGGGTAAGTCTGATTTCTGGCCCAGGGAGTCAGTCGGTTTGTCTACCGAGGCATTGCGCTTCACGGCAGGCGGGTAATGGGCACACGGAGTTTTTGATCGATATCAGGAGAAACAGTCCATGGCCAAGTCCTATGGTGTAGCGGGTGTGGTGGCGTCTTTTCTGAACCGCGGGGTGTCCTTGCGCGCCCGAAGGTTGAGTTCCGATGAAGCTGAATTGCTGGCGCAGTATCGCGCCCTGACCGAGAACGATCAGGTGGCGATGCGCTATCTGATTGGGGCGATGAAAAGTGTGTCGCGGTTCTGAAAGCGAGGGCCGCTACTTGAAACGGCTTGAATTTTCAGGGAAGTCTCGATTGTCCGAAAAGTCTGGATCGTCGTAGAAATCGAATTCGCCAAAGGCTGAAAGCAGATCGTCTTCCATTGCGGCGCGTTCTGCTTTGAGCCAGCGCTTCAGGCCTTTCGGGCTCTCGATTTCAAACATTAGTTGTTCCAAGTCGCCCAGTTGATGCTGGAGGTCTTTGAGCGCGCGATTGACGTGCTTGCGGCTGTTAGCCAGCGTCACCTGGGCAAAAGGTTCGACATCGAACTGCCGGACAAAATCAAAGGCAATGGCACTGATTTCCATGAGCAGTTCTTCGTACTGCTCGCTCAGCACATGGTTGTAGTGGAGCAATCGCTCATCCGACATATTCTGCAGGGCTGTCGCATCAAGATGCTCGGCCTCCAGTTGCAACTCCAGCAGTGCCAGCAGATTACGTTCTGCATAGGCCTGATTGGCTCGCTGCATCAGGACTGTCTTGCGCTGGCGTTCAGCATCGTCGGTTTCCCGGTCGGGATGCAGTGCACTGACCAGTTTGCGGTACACCTCGCGCATTGACTGACTGGCTTGTTTGGCCTGCTCTTCAAAGCGTTTTTCACGAGCGGTAGAGGGTTTTGGCGAACGCTCATCCTGTTGTTTTTTCTCATCCATCAGGTGTTCTTGCAGGTGTTGCGCAAGGGCTTCGGGAGAACTGAAGTCGAAATCTTCGTCCAGCTTTATGCCATAGGCTTGCTCCATGGCTTCTTTGATAATCAGGTTTTCCTGGCGTTCGTCATCATCGAAGTCACCGTGACTGTGCTTGTTATACAGCGCCTTCATCTGCTCACGATTGGTGTCATCCATCAGCGAGGTGGCCAATTCACAGATAACGGCCTGTAAGGTCTGTCGGTCAGCCTTTGCCAGCTTGATACGATCACTGGCTATATCGAGCGCGCTCAATAGAGCAGTCTGGCGCTCAGCGTACTGGGCTTTTAGCGGCATGAACTCTTCATGCCAGCGTTGATGGTATAGGGGCAGGGCTGCTTCCCAGGCTTGGAGCGTTAGACGTTGCTTGTCGATTTTTTTCAACAGGGCATTGAATTTACGCTGTGCAGCAGAGAGTTTGGGCGTGGTTTTTGCCGAAATAGTCAGCTGCAAGACGTTTGAATCAGTAGACATGGGAGTCACTCGGCAGTCAGGGCGCGTGTGGCAAAAAGCCTAGCATGCGCCTTAGCTGTGTCTATACATCGACGGATGAGGCGGGTGTCTGGCGTGTCCGATCGCTCCAAACCTTGGAAACAATCGGACGGCCTTGGAGCGGTTTATCGTCGCATCAGGTGTACTTACGCTGCTCGGGTGCCGGCGGGAAGTACTGGTACAACCAGGTTTCACTCAAGGTGCGGTCCTGGGTGCGGATGAACAGGCGCAGCTCCACCGGCTCCACGCTGTCGCTGGTCGGGTACCAGTCGAACAGGATGCGATAGCCCTTGATGTTGTCCAGCACCAGCACGCTGAAGTCTTTGACTTCACCGTTGGAGCAGGTCACCACCGGTTCGATACCGGTGCCGGGTGGCAGGCGATCCAGGCCGCCGCCCTTGAAGTCCACGGCAAACCGGCGCGCCCAGACTTGTGGGTAATGCTCGCCGGGTGCCCAACCCTCGGTGAAACCGCCCATGCCTGAACGTGTGGCGTCGACTTGCGCCAACGGCGTGCTCACTGGCGGCAGGGCGCTCCAGTACAACTTGTAGCCATAGTTGAGCGAGTCACCGGCGGCCACGGGTTTTTTTGGGGTCCAGAAGGCCACGATGTTGTCCAGGGTTTCGCCGGTGGTCGGGATCTCCAGCAGGTCGATCGAGCCTTCGCCCCACGCGGTGGTCGGTTCGACCCACAGGCTTGGGCGCTTGCTGTACCAGTCGACGGTGTCCTGGTAGCTGGCAAATTCATGGTCGGTCTGCACCAGGCCGAAGCCTTTCGGGTCGGTGTCGGCGAACGCATTGAATTGCAGCTTGGCCGGGTTGTTCAGCGGACGGCAGATCCACTCGCCGTTGCCGCGCCACATCGCCAGGCGGTCCGAGTCATGGATTTGCGGGTGAAGGGTGTCGCACATGCGTCGTTCGTGGGTACCACAGCTGAACATGCTGGTCATCGCGGCAATGCCCAGTTGTTCGATGGCGGTGCGCGCATTGATGTTCGCGTCGATGGCCATCACCACCTGGTTGGCCTGGCAGTCGATATCGAAACGGTAGGCGCCGGTGGCGCTCGGCGAGTCGAGCAGGGCGTAGACCACAAAGCGCGTGGCGTTTTTGTCCGGGGTTTCGAACCAGAACTGCGTGAAGTCGGGGAATTCCTCGCGCTTTTTCGCGTAGGTATCAATCGCCAGGCCGCGTGCGGAAAGGCCGTACTGCCCGGTGGAATCCACTGCGCGGAAGTAACTGGCGCCGAGAAACGACAGCACGTCATGGCGATCCAGCTCCGGCGCCTTGAACAGCTTGAAGCCGGAGAAACCCAGGTCGCCGGTCAGTTGTTGGGTGTCGACCGTGGATTTTTCATAGTTGAACAGCGAAGGGCGGAAATGCACTTCGCGGGCTTCACGGGTCTTGGGGTCGACGCTGTGCATGCGCACGGGCGTCTTGAAGCCCATGCCGACGTGGAAAAACTGCACGTCCAACTGGCCGTTCAATTCCTTCCACAGCGAATGGTTGCCGTCGTAGCCGATGGCATTGAAGTTCTGCGGTGTCATGGTCGCCAACGTTGGCGGCAGCACCTGTTTGGTGTCTTTATACGCGGTCCCGGCGAGTTGCTTGGCCTGGGCCTTCAGCGTTTCGAAATCGAACGCCACGGCCTTGCCGTCGGCGGCGCGGTTCCCGGCCCAGGCCTGCGCGGCCAATAGGCCGCTGGCCGATAAACCGGTGTAAGCCGCAATGGCCATGGATGCTTTGAGCAAATTCCTGCGGTGCATAGAGACAACCTGTCGTGAGCAAATCCCGCGCCGGCCCTGGCACGTGCTGGATCAGAAATAACGGTTCGGACCTACCTTCGGCCAAACGCAACGGACATTAAACAGACGCCGGATAGCTTAAGCGGTTCGATGGCGTAGGAAAAATGATTGATGGCAGGATGATGGCTTGGCAAATGCGACAAGACATTTCCGGGCCGTGAGTGAGCACATTACCCAGGAATTATGAAGATCCAATGTGGGAGGGGGCTGTATTCCAGCCCACTTCCCCTACTGCCCGATACGCCGCATCCGGGTTGCCGATGCTCACATGTCTGACAGTAAAGGCATCAGAGCGAGGTTCAGTGCTTGAACATCACATGGCGCACCGTGGTGTAGTCCTCCAGCCCATACATGGACATGTCCTTGCCATACCCCGACAGTTTCTGACCGCCGTGAGGCATTTCGCTGACGAGCATGAAGTGGGTGTTCACCCAGGTGCAGCCGTATTGCAGGCGTGCGGCCAAGCGGTGAGCACGTCCGACATCAGCGGTCCATACAGACGACGCCAAGCCGTAGTCCGAATCGTTGGCCCAGCCGAGTACCTGTGTTTCATCGCTGAACTTGGTCACCGACACCACCGGGCCGAACACCTCGCGGCGCACGATCTCATCGTCCTGCTGCGCATCGGCCAAAACCGTCGGTTCAAAGAAGAAACCGTTGCCTTCCACCGCTTTGCCGCCGGTCACCAGGCGGATGTGCGGCTGCGCCACGGCACGTTCGACGAACCCGGCCACGCGGTCGCGGTGTTGCGCGGTGATCAGCGGGCCCAGCTCGGTGGTCGGGTCATCCTGCAAGCCGTACTTGATGCTGGCGACTGCCGCGCCGAGTTTCTCGACGAACGCGTCGTAGATCTCCGCTTGGGCATAGATACGGCAGGCAGCGGTGCAATCCTGGCCGGCGTTGTAGAAACCGAAGGTGCGAATGCCTTCCACCGCCGCCTCGATGTCCGCGTCGTTGAAGATGATCACCGGCGCCTTGCCGCCCAGCTCCATGTGCATGCGCTTCACGCTGTCGGCGGTGCTGGAGATGATGTTGGCGCCCGTGGCGATGGAGCCGGTCAGCGACACCATGCGCACTTTCGGGTGGTTCACCAACGGGCTGCCCACGGTGGGCCCACGGCCGAAGACCAGGTTGAGTACGCCGGCCGGGAAAATCTCCGACGCTAGTTCGACCATGCGCAGCGCGGTCAGCGGAGTTTGTTCCG
This sequence comes from Pseudomonas emilianonis, assembly GCF_023072625.1. Taxonomy (NCBI): domain Bacteria; kingdom Pseudomonadati; phylum Pseudomonadota; class Gammaproteobacteria; order Pseudomonadales; family Pseudomonadaceae; genus Pseudomonas; species Pseudomonas emilianonis. Next base: position 2,602 of record NZ_JAKNRV010000246.1, on the reverse strand, counting down.
ACGGCTTGAGCACCACGGTATTACCGGCGGCCAGGGCCGGGGCGATTTTCCAGGCGACCATCATCAATGGGTAGTTCCACGGGGCGATGGAGGCGATCACGCCCACCGGATCGCGGCGGATCATCGAGGTGTGGCCCGGCAGGTATTCACCGCCGGCCGAGCCGCTCATGCAGCGGCTGGCGCCGGCGAAGAAGCGGAACACATCGGCAATCGCCGGGATCTCGTCATTCAGCGCAGCGCTGTAGGGTTTGCCGCAGTTGTCCGACTCCAGCTTGGCCAGCTCTTCGCCGTGGGCTTCGATCACATCCGCCAGTTTCAACAGCTGCAGCGAGCGATCCTTGGGCGCGGTTTGCGACCAGCTTTCAAACGCCGCATCGGCGGCACGCACGGCGGCGTCGACCTGGGCTTCGCTGGCTTCCTTGATTTCCACCAGCACACGGCCCAACGCCGGGTTGAACACCGCTTGTGCCGGGCCTTCGCCTTCGACCAGTTGGCCGTTGATCAAAAGTTTGGTTTGCATGGTTCATTCCTCCAAAAAACTATTGTTATTGCCCTGAAGAAACCGGGTCCAATGGAAAAGTTATTTACCGCCACTGCCTGCCACGCTTTCACCGCCGCGGGTCAGGTAATAGGCACCCAGAATCGGGAACATCGTCACGATCATCACCAGCATCGCCACCACGTTGGTCACCGGCACATCCCGCGGGCGACTCAACTGGTTGAGCAGCCACAGCGGCAAGGTGCGCTCATGCCCGGCGGTGAAGGTGGTGACGATGATTTCGTCGAACGACAGTGCAAACGCCAGCATGCCGCCGGCCAGCAGCGCCGAACCCAGGTTGGGCATGATGATGTAGCGGAAGGTCTGCCAGCCGTCGGCGCCCAGGTCCATCGAGGCTTCGATCAGGCTGTGGGAGGTGCGGCGCAAGCGGGCGATGACGTTGTTGTAGACGATCACCACGCAGAAGGTCGCGTGGCCGACGATGATGGTGAACATCCCGGGCTCGATGCCCAGCGTCTTGAAGGTCGCCAGCAGGGCGATACCGGTGATGATCCCCGGCAGCGCGATCGGCAGGATCAGCATCAGCGACACGCCTTGCTTGCCGAAGAACTCGCGGCGATACAGCGCGGCTGAAGCGAGGGTGCCGAGGACCATGGCGATCAGGGTGGCGATCGCCGCGATCTGCAGCGACAGCTTGATCGCTTCGAGCACGTCCGGGCGGGCGAAAGCCACGCTGAACCACCTCAGGGTGAAGCCCTGGGGTGGAAAGCTGAACGCCGCTTCTTCGGTGTTGAAGGCATAGAGGAAGATGATCAGGATCGGGAAGTGCAAAAACACCAAGCCGCCCCAGGCCGCTATCTTCAAGCCGAGTGATGATTTCTCAGAGTGCATCGAAGGCCCCCAGGCGTTTGACGATGGACAGGTACACCGCGATCAGCACGATCGGCACCAGGGTGAACGCCGCGGCCATGGGCATATTGCCGATGGCGCCTTGCTGGGCGTACACCATGCCGCCGACGAAGTAACCCGGCGGGCCGACCAGTTGCGGCACGATGAAGTCGCCCAGGGTCAGCGAAAACGTGAAGATCGAACCGGCCGCAATCCCCGGCACCGACAGCGGCAGGATCACTTGCATGAAGGTCTGGCGCGGCTTGGCGCCCAGGTCCGCCGAAGCCTGTAGCAACGACGGCGGCAAACGCTCCAGCGATGCCTGGATCGGCAGGATCATGAACGGCAGCCAGATATAGACGAACACCATGAACCGCCCCAAGTGCGAGGTGCTCAAGGTGCTGCCGCCCACGCCGGGAATCCCCAGCACGAACTGCAACACCGGCTCCAGGCCCAGGTGCTGCACAAACCATTGCGCCACGCCGCCCTTGGCCAGCAGCAAGGTCCAGGCATAGGCCTTGACGATATAGCTGGCCCACATTGGCATCATCACCGCGATATAGAAAAACGCCTTGGTCTTGCCCGTGGTGTAGCGCGCCATGTAATAGGCGATCGGGAAGGCGACGACGGCACTGGCGATCGACACCACAATCGCCATGCTCAGGGTGCGCAGGATGATGTCGAAGTTCGACGGCTGGAACAGCGCGGCGAAGTTGGCCAGGGTCAGGTCCGGCGTGACCGCCATGGTGAAGTCGTCGAAGGTGTAGAAGCCTTGCCACAGCAGGGTCAGCAACGAGCCCAGGTAGATCGCGCCGAACCAGATCAGCGGCGGTATCAGCAGCATCGCCAGGTAGAGGTTGGGCTTGCGGTACAGCAGGTTGGAAAACCTGCGCATCGGCGGTTGGGTCAGGGCCAGGCTCATGTCACACCTCGCCTGCGTGGTCGGCCAGGGTGGTCATGGCTGCCCGCGCCCAGCGCACGCTGATGGGCTGGCCGACCTGATAGCCGTTGCTGGTGTCCAGCCACTGGTTATTCGCCTGGCTGATGTTCAAGGCCTGGCCGTTCGCCAGTTTCAGTTCATAGCGGGTGGCGCTGCCCTGGTACTGGATGTCATGCAGCAGGCCGCTGATTTCCACTTCGCCGGCCGCCAGCGGGCCTTCGGCGAAGCGCACGTGCTCGGGGCGGATCGAGAACGGCTGCGGGCTGCCGCTGAGG
>NZ_JAKNRV010000245.1:0-8055 GCF_023072625.1 Pseudomonas emilianonis | reverse complement strand
ACCCTGGCCGAGGCCCAGCAGCCAGGCCAGGCCGATCAGGAACACGATGGCCACGCTCACGGCGGCGCACACCGGGCAGGCAAAGTAGTTCGAGATATTGCCGGACGCCGGGCTGCCCAACCCTTTGTCGGAAAGTGGCGCCTGCTTGCCGTCCACCGAACAGAACGCGCCACCGATCCCATTGAGTTGCTGGCCCAACATCTGGCCATGGCCCAAACCGCACACGAACAGGTTCAGCAGGACGCAGACGTACAGGGTCCAGGCGATCAGCGAACGGTCGAAGTGGCGCAATTTCATGGCGGCGACTCTAGCATCGAAGCCCCGAAGGGATGAAGCGCAGCGCGCCCCTGTGGCAGAACGTCGCAGATTACGCGCATCGGCCAGGGTTGGTAGACTTGGCGCCCTCCGCGTTTACTCCTTTTCAACGCCTGGTGTATAGATCCAGAGCAAGGCAGGCGCTTCACAGGATGCACAGTTGATGAGTACGTTATTCACCCGCCGCAACGTCCTGACCGGCATGGGCCTGTTGGGTCTGGGCCTGCTGGCCGGTTGTGACAACAGCCCCAAGTTGAATTTCAAGTACGGCAAGGACTTGAGCGACAAGATCATGGGCCGCACCTTCAAGCTCAAGAATACCCAGGGTGAAACCGTCACCCTGAGTTCGTTCCGTGGCCTGATGCCGATGGTGTTTTTCGGTTTCACCCAATGCCCGGCCGTGTGCCCGACCACCCTCGCCCGCGCCGCCCAGGCCAAAAAACTGATGGGCCGCGACGGCGAGACCCTGCAGGTGATTTTTATCACCCTCGACCCCGAGCGCGACACGCCGCAAATTCTCGACAAGTACGTCAAGGCCTTCGACCCCAGCTTCGAAGCGCTGTACGGCACCCCGGAAGAAATCGCCGTGGCCGCCAAGGAGTTCGGGATTTTTTATGAAAAGGTCCCCGCCGGCGACACCTACACCCTGTCCCACACCGCCACCAGTTTCGTGTTCGACACCCGCGGCAACCTGCGCCTGGGCCTGTCGGCATCCCTTACCGCTAAAGAGTGCGCAGAAGACCTGCTCACCGTCATGGAGGTCTGCTAATGACTGCCGTTCAACACCTCAAGCGCACCCTGATCGGCCTGTCCCTGCTGGGTCTCGCCGCGCACGCCAGCGCCCAGGTCCACGTCAGCGACGCGTGGGTGCGCGCCACGGTGCCGGGCCAGCTATCCAGCGGCGCGTTCATGACCGTGACGGCCGACAGCGACAGCAAACTGCTGCGCGTCGCCTCGCCGGTGGCCAAGGACGTACAGATCCATGAAATGAGCATGAAGGACGACGTGATGCGCATGGGCCCGGTGGACTCAATCGCCCTGCCCGCGGGCACAGCGGTCAAGCTCGACCCGAACGGTTATCACGTGATGCTGATGGGCCTGACCGGCCAGATCAAGGAAGGCGACCAGGTGCCGCTGACCTTGACCGTGGAAAATGCCAAGGGCGAGCAGCAGAGCGTCGAGGTCAAGGCGGCGGCTCGTGGGTTGGATGGCATGGACCATAGCAAGATGCATTGATAGGCCGCTCGGGCGGTATATCGCACGCAATAGGGCTCAGCGCACCTGACATTCGACGTTAGTCGATCCGCTACCGCTATTCACCGTAGAAGGAGGCTGGGTGAATGAGGCCGGCGCGGTTAAGAATATGCCGGGATTGGTCGGTACCACCAGCGGCGGAGAAGTGAAGCTAGGCGTGAATCCGAACTGGCCGGGCGCGAAATTCTGCGCTCCGCCGCCGTTTGTTATGTTGATCATGCCGTCTAAAACCTGCACGTATAAACCCGGCGGGTGAGCTGGCGGGAGATTTGCCGTGAAATCAGGCGTGAAGTACACCGCGAACGAAGCGCGCCCTTGCTCCGCCCATGACTCGGCCGATGCCAGGACATTGGCCAGGCGATACGCATAGCGCGCCGACACCGCAGCTGCGAAGGCTCGGTAAGATGAGTCGGTGTGCCCAGCCGATGATGCCAACCCCACGGCCAGGCTTTTCAGCCGGGTCGAAGCCTGCGTCGCGACAACTGCCGCCGGCTGGTAATACACCACCACGCTGGCCGATTGCAGGCCGATACGGCCACCGGGCGTGATCAACGTCGAGCGATCCTGGCTGCGCTTGCCCAGCAACCCGCCATCCGAGCGCAACCCGCCCTGTTTCAGGGTGAACACCACTGCATCGGTAGCAGGCGAAGCCACATCGTAGGCAAACGTGTCCACGCTCAACGTCGTGCGCGGCTGCAACGTCAATAGGCTCTCATCGCGCAGGCGTACTTGCGCATAGCCCTTGCCCTGGGTCGATAACGTATCGCCGACTTCCACCACCGACTGTTCGCCCAGCACGCGCATGCTGCCGTCGAGTTTCTTGACGAACAGCGGCCCGCTCAGATGAATTACGGTACCGGCCGCCGGGGCGGCCTGAACCCACGGCGCCGCACTCACCAGCGCCAGCAACAGCAGCAAGTCAATTGCAGTAGGATGTTTTAAGAGAGTCATTTTTGCTGGCCTGGGTATCATTATTTGGGGTTGTGGTCGACTTGTCGTCGGGCGCCTTGGGCGAATTACTGGCGATCATCCTGGGCAAATCATCGGGACCCGCAATGCCGGATGTGCCTTGGTTCATGATGACGGTCAGTGTTGAGTTCAACGCAACAGCGACCGGTTCCGTCGGCACTGACGCGGGTACTGTCACCGGCTCTGGCACTGGCAGCCGGTCGACGTCGGTGATCGTCAAGCGCCCGCCTGCGGTGGGCACACCCTCGGTGGACACCCGCCCGCTGCCACTGGCCGTGCCCGCGCCGTTATGGTTGGCCGCCAGGGTGATATCCCCGTTGAAATGGATCAGCGAGTTGACGTTGATGTTGTTGCCCGCCTGGGCGGTGAGGCTGACACCGTCGTTGGTGTTGTTAACGCCCGTGTAGAACGTGATGTCGTGGGTGGCTTGCAGCAAAACGTTGGACGTTGCATTGGACAGCAGATCAGCATCGATTTCACTGTCGGCGCCCGGTGCGTTGGCGAAAGCCGACACGTCGCCCAGCGAGGCCGAAGGGCCGGAGAGGAACGAGGTGACGAGGATATTCGCCGGGTCCAACTGCCAGAAACCAGCCGTCCCGTTGGCCGCGCGCGTATCGACCCGCGCGCCTGCCACATCCAGGAAATGCCCGGACGTCTCGACAAAACCGCCCTTGCCCGAGGCCGCCCCACCGCGTGCCGACAGCGTGCCATAGACCCGCGTCGTGTCATTGCCCCAGACAATGATCTTGCCGCCATCGCCACTGGCCAGAGCATCGGCGGAAATCCGGGCATCCTTGCTCACATAACTTTGCTTGGCATTCAGCACTGCCCAGTTCTTGCCCTGGTAGTCACCGCCCACCAACACCCGGCCACCGCCGCGCTGGCCACTGGCGTCGATGCGCGCATTGCCCATCACACCGACCTGCTCGCCCAACACCTGGATATCACCGCCGCAATCAACGCCCGTGGCGGTGGTGGTGCTGCCGGCTTCGAGCAAGGTGCTGCCGCTGGACTTGAGCACTACCTTGCCGCCGGCCCCGACTACGGCGCTGTTGGCATTCAGCGTGCCGCGCTGGTTGACCAGCGCGCCATAGATGCCAATGTTGCCGCCCTGGGCGATCACCGTGCCCAGGTTCAGCGCCTGGTCTTTCTCCGCCGACACCACCACATGCATGCCAGGGTTGCTGGAGTCGACCAATTGCACCGAGTGCCCCGCCGCCAACACCGTTTCGCCTTGAGGTGTGGTGATAATGCCGCTGTTGTTCACATCCGGCGCGATCAGATACACCTGGCCACCCGACGGCGTCGTGATCGCGCCCTGGTTGCTCACCTGGCCAGCCGCCCCGTCGGCAGCAAAGCGCCGGTTGCCGGCGAGAAAGTCGGCGTTGGAAATCGCCAGGCTCGACGCGACCAGGCCACCGACATTGATCTGGGAACCACCACCGAACACGATGCCGTTCGGGTTGATCAGGTACACCCGCCCGTTGGACTGTAACGTGCCGAGGATCACGCTGGGGTCTTGGCCGGTGATGCGGTTGAGCACGCTGCTACTGCTGCTCTGCTGCTGAAAACGCACCAGCTCGCCCTGGGCGATGGAAAAACTCGACCAGTTGATGATTGCATTAGGGCTGTTGGTGACGGTCAGGGCGTTGCCGTCCTGGGTGAAGGTCACGTGGCCGTTGACAACCACCGGGTTGACCGGTGCCGCCAGGGCACTCGTTGCCGCAGCCAGGGACAGCGCCATTAAGGTAAGTTTGATGTTCATGGCACCCTCAAAAGGCCAGGCTGAGACGGACATGCAGGCGATCATCGCCGCGCTGGGTTTCGCTGGCCTGGGCATGCAACGCATGGCCGTAGTCCATTTGCAGGTTGAGGTTGCGCCGGTAGATAAGGCGCACGCCCAGGCCGGTACTGCTCAGGTTGACATGCTCGAACTCGCCCGGCAGTGCGTCGTTGCGTGTCAGGTAGCCGACGTCGTAGAACGCCAGGGCGCGGCACTGCCAGCTCCCCCCCAGACACAGCGGCGGCGTGTAGGCTTCCAGGTTGCCGACCACGCCCGAGTCGTTACTCACTTCGCGCTCACGGAAGCCCCGTACCGACGCAACCCCGCCCGCCCCAAACTGCTCGCCAGGTACCAGGGCATCCTTGGTGTACTGACCGTTCAACGCGGCGCGTAACTGCCAGGCAGCCGGCAGGATTTGCGTGATGCTCGTCGCGAACCGCAACGCGGTGTAGTCATCCCTGGCATGGGCGCGCGCCAGGTCGAAATCGCGCTGCTGGCCCTTGGACCCACCGGGAATGTTGTGCAGCAGCGACAGCCCGACGTTCGCATCGCCGTCCAAGCGCACCCAAGTGCCCTGGTAGCCGAGGCTGACGGGATGGACGGTAATGTCGTTACCCAGTTGTACATCGAACAGTTCCAGGCTGCTTTTATAGGCCCTGTAGTCGACACCGTAGATCAACTTGGACTGGTAATTGCCCACCGTCGCCAGGTTTTGGTTGTAGCGCGAGCCGAAGACCGTACCCCGCCCGCTGACCGCCAGGTCAAAGATGCCCGCCGTCACAGTCCCGCTGTCGACGTCCGAATAGCTGGTGAAAAAGTCCAGGGAATCGCCCAGCGCATACAGGGGCAGGTGGTAGCCAAGGCCATAGACGCTGACGCGCTCGGGCTTCTCCAACGTGGTGGTGTATTGCAGGCTCATCACCTGATCGCGGCCGAACAGATTGGCGTTTTGCAGCACGGCCCCCACGTAGGTGCGCCCGGTTTCCTTCGCGCCGCCGTTATCCAGGTTGAGCGCGGCGCTCCACGGCGACTCGTCGTTCACCTGAACATCGGCGTCGACACTGTTGTCGGCAGCGCTGCTCTTGAGTTTCATCACGGTCTGCTTGGCCGGGTTTTCGTTGGCCAGCTTCAGGCTCTTGGACACCGCCGTCAGGTCGGGCGAAACGCCTTCCTGCAAGCCCGGCAAGGACTGGCGTACATTGGCCTCGCTGAAATGCTGATTGCCGGTCACAGTCACCGTGCCCACACGCACCTGCACCACCTCCAGCACCACCACCCCGCCGTTCAACTCCTGCTCAGGCAGATTGACCCGCACCAGTTGATAGCCGTGCCGATGGAAGACGTCTTCGAGCGCCTCCTGGGCCTTGGCCACGTCGCTGAAATCGCGCTGGGCGCCGACAAACGGCGCCACACTCTGCTCCAGCTCAAGGGCAGGCAACAGCGTATTACCGCGGACGTCAAAGCGGGTGATGTCAAAGCGTGGAGACAGCGGTTCGCTATCAGCGGCCACCGCGAAAGAAGTGCAGAGCGCCAATGAAGCAGGCACCAGCAACTGCATGAAACGATCGATCATCGATTGGCCCTTGGGCAGCGTGAGGTTTAAACGGCTTACGCTGCGCGAAGAGCCCGCAGGGGCGAGTCCCCCGTGGCGCGGAGTGTAGCCACTATATTGCCAGTTCGAAATATATTTCCCTCGTTTCCATAGGGTTTTGCGCCTATCAACCGCCACGGGCGGCCGCTACCGGGCGCTCTGCATCCGATATTTATGCTCACTTCCCAGCTTAATAATATTTTATTAAAAACCACCCTCCCCCTAGCCTTGAAGTCATGCCCAAGCTGAATCCAACTGCATTACGCAAGGACAGACACATGACGCAAGCAATCACACAAACAGACACCCTGGTGGTGGGCGCCGGCCAAGCCGGCGTGGCCATGAGCGAGCACCTGAGCAAGCAAGGCGTGCCGCACCTGGTGCTGGAACGCAGCCGGATCGCCGAGCGCTGGCGCACCGCGCGCTGGGACTCGTTGGTGGCCAACGGGCCAGCCTGGCATGACCGTTTTCCCGGCCTGGCTTTCGAAGGTGTGGCCCCCGATGCCTTCGCGCCGAAAGAGCGCGTGGCGGATTACTTCGAAGCCTATGCACGCCAGTTCAATGCGCCAATCCGCACCGGCGTGGAGGTGACCTCTGTAGTGCGCAATGAAGGTCGCCCAGGGTTTACCGTACACACCAGCGACGGCGTGATCGAAGCCAACCGCGTGGTGGCGGCGACCGGGCCGTTCCAGACGCCGGTAATTCCGGCGATTGCGCCTAAAGACACCGCGCTGCATCAGATTCACTCCGCCGACTATCGCAACCCGGCGCAGTTGCCGACCGGCGCAGTGCTGGTGGTGGGGGCAGGCTCCTCCGGCGTGCAGATCGCCGATGAGCTGCAACGCTCCGGTCGCCAGGTGTACCTGTCGGTCGGCGCCCACGACCGCCCGCCTCGCGCCTATCGCCAGCGTGATTTCTGCTGGTGGCTCGGTGTGCTGGGCGAATGGGACCAGGCGGCGATGAAGCCTGGCCGCGAGCACGTGACCATTGCCGTCAGCGGCGCCCACGGCGGCAAGACCATCGACTTCCGTGAACTGGCCCTGCAAGGCATCACCCTGGTCGGGCTCACCCAGTCGTTCAACGGCAGCGTGGCGACCTTCCAAGCCAACCTGGTGGAAAACCTGGCACGCGGCGACGAGAACTACCTGGCCCTGCTGGAGGCGGCGGATGCGTATATCGAGCGCAACGGCCTCGACCTGCCCCTGGAGCCCGAAGCTCGGCGCGTCTTCGCCGATGCCGAGTGCGTGAAACAGCCGATCCTGGAACTGGACCTGGCCCGGGCCGGCATCACCTCGATCATCTGGGCCACCGGTTTTGCCGTGGATTACAGCTGGTTGAAGGTCGATGCGTTCGATGCCGCCGGCAAGCCGCAGCACCAGCGCGGCGTGTCCAGCGAAGCCGGCATCTACTTCCTCGGCTTGCCCTGGCAGTCGCGCCGTGGCTCGTCGTTTATCTGGGGCGTGTGGCACGACGCCAAGTACGTGGCCGACCATATCGCCACCCAGCGCCAGTACCTCGAGTATCGCGTCGCGGCTCCGGTCGTTCGCCCGTCCCCTGTCAGCGCCTGATCATTTTCCCCGGAGTTTTTTGATGCCTACCCACACGCGTATCCGCATGTTCAACACCCAGCAAACCTACCCCAACCAGAGCCTGGACAACGACCTGTGCCAGGCCGTGCGCGCCGGCAACACCGTGTATGTGCGCGGCCAGGTCGGCAGCGATTTCGACGGTAACCTGGTGGGCCTCGGTGACCCGCGCGCCCAGGCCGAGCAGGCCATGCGCAACGTCAAGCAACTGCTGGAAGAAGCCGGCAGCGACCTCAGCCATATCGTCAAGACCACCACCTACCTGATCGACCCGCGCTACCGCGAGCCGGTGTACCAGGAAGTCGGTAAATGGCTCAAAGGCGTGTTTCCGATTTCCACCGGGCTGGTGGTATCGGCGCTCGGCCAGCCGCAGTGGCTGATGGAAATCGATGTGACCGCCGTGATTCCCGAGTAAGGAGCCGCACATGACCTTTTCAATCGTCGGCCGTTGCGCCGACACCGGCCAACTGGGCATTGCCATCAGCTCTTCGAGCATCGCCGTGGGCGCACGCTGCCCCTGGCTGCGGCCCGGTGTCGGGGCAGTCGCGACCCAGAAC
>NZ_JAKNRV010000244.1:0-8075 GCF_023072625.1 Pseudomonas emilianonis | reverse complement strand
TGAGCTGAGCGCAGCGAAGCGGTGCGGGTCGGCAATGAAGTGGAAACCCTCTACACCAACGGCCCGTCCGGCGGCGGCGGTGCCAGCAAGAGCGTGCGCCAGGTGGTGGCGGTGGCGTCGTTGTTGTTACCGCGTGACGCAGTCAACCCGAGGATCGAAGCATGAAGCTGCATACCCTGGCCCATTCCCGCACCGGGGATAAGGGCGACACCTCGAATATCTCGATCATTGCCTATCGCGCCGAGGATTATCCGCGACTCTGCGAACAGCTCACGGCCGAGCGTGTGGCGGCGTTCTTCGCCGGTTTGTTGGAACCGGGAGCGGCGCCGATACGGCGCTATGAGTTGCCCAATGTCCAGGCGCTGAACTTCGTGTTGCCGGGGATCTTGCGCGGCGGCGTGACCCGCTCGCTGGCGCTGGACGCCCATGGCAAATGCCTGGGTTCGGCATTGCTGGATCTGGACCTGGATTTGCCGACACCGAACTAAATGTGGGAGGGGGCTTGCCCCCGATGAGGGAGTGTCAGTCGTCGAATACATCAACTGACACTCCGCTATCGGGGGCAAGCCCCCTCCCACAGTGGATCTGCGCAGGTCGGTCAGACCGCAGCGAAACGCTTGTCCAGGTAATCGATGATCACCTTGGAGTCATACATCCAGGTGGTCTGGCCATTCTCTTCGATGCGCAGGCACGGCACTTTGATCTTGCCGCCTTGCTCCAGCAGGGCCTGGCGATCCTGTTCGTTGTTCTTCGCATCCTTCAACGCTACCGGCACATTCAGGCGATGCAGGGTACGACGGGTCTTCACGCAGAACGGGCAAGCGTGGAACTGATACAGGGTCAGCTCTTTGGCGGCCGCGTTGACCTGCGCCTGCTGCTCGGCGGGGCGCTGCTTTTTGCGTGGGCGGGTAATGTAGTCGCCCGCGATGATGACGTGGCCGAGGCCCACTCGAAGTGCTTTGACGAACATGGCTGAAACCTCTTGCCCAGAACAGAGGGCCGCATCTTACTTGATTTACGAGGGCGAAAAAAAACCGGCGATGAACGCCGGCTTTTTCCTACCCAGCCGGTTACTTGATCAGGCTGAGGAACTCGCTGCGGGTGGCCGCGTTTTCGCGGAACTCACCCAGCATCACCGAGGTGATCATCGACGAATTCTGTTTCTCCACACCGCGCATCATCATGCACATGTGCTTGGCTTCGATCACCACGGCCACGCCCAGCGCGCCGGTCACTTGCATCACAGCATCGGCGATCTGGCGGCTGAGGTTTTCCTGGATCTGCAGGCGGCGCGCATACATGTCGACAATCCGCGCGACCTTTGACAGGCCCAGCACTTTGCCGCTCGGGATATACGCGACGTGGGCCTTGCCGATAAACGGCAGCAGGTGGTGTTCGCACAGCGAGTACAACTCGATGTCCTTGACCAGCACCATTTCACTGTTGTCGGAGCTGAACAAGGCACCGTTGGTGACTTCTTCCAGTGTCTGTTCATAGCCGCGGCAAAGGTACTGCATCGCCTTGGCGGCACGCTTTGGCGTGTCGAGCAGGCCCTCGCGGGTAACGTCCTCGCCGAGTTGGCCGAGGATCGCGGTGTAATTCTGTTCCAATGTCACAGAGCGTTATTCCGTATGGGTTCTAGAGGGGTACGGTTTCGGTCTGTACCAATTTTGTACCAATCAGGCTTTGCTCAAGCTTCCCGACTTCGCTCCAGTCTTCACTGGAATTGATCCATCGGGCGTAAGTCGTCAGCAGCATTTGCACGCTGTGACCGAGCTGATTAGCAATGAACCCAAGGTTCATGCCTGCCATTAAGCACATGGTAGCGTAAGTGTGGCGGCAGTTGTATTGCCGTCTGGCCCTGACCTTCAGCGCGACCAGTGCCGCCTTGAAGTGCTTGTCGGTCACGCTGGCCTGTTGAATGAACTCGAAGTTCTTGGTCGGCGGGAAAACGTAAGGCGACTGTTTATGCTGGCGCCGGCTCTGTTTCGCCCTCAACTCGGCCACGCTCTTGGCCTCCTCAATCGCATTTAGCGCCCGACTGTTCAGCATGACTCGCCGTGTTTCACGCGTTTTCGTGCGTTCCTCGATCTTGTAGTCAGCCACGATCCTGCACACGTTGGCGACACGCCCCTCTGTATCTACCTCATCCCAGCGCAACGCCGCTATCTCACCAGGCCGCATACCGGTGTAAAACGCGAACTCAAAGTAGGCCGCGTAGACCCGCATTGAACCGGTCAACACCTCGTACAGGTGCCCGATAATCAAATCCGCCTCCGCTACCGTGAAAGGGTCCACCGGTTTCTTTGCCTTCACCGGCAGCTCAATCGAACCGACCGGATTCCTGGTTATCAACTCATCATTTACGGCGCACTCGAACATGGTGTGCAGCCTCTGGATCGCCGATCGTTTTACCGTCGACGACTTCCACGGAGTCTCTCCCGCTATTTTCCTGAGCGTTGCAGAAGTGATCTGGTCAATCGGAAGCAGCGCGAGGTGCGGCATCCAGTAAAGATTGAGGGATATCCGGTAGTTTTTGCGGGTTCCATCGACTACTTCTCGGCTGTCGAGCCAGGTCTGGGCGTACTCGCCAAACAGCGGCGTCGCAGAGTAGGTGGAATATGTCGAATTTGGGAAAAGCTCGGCGTAACGCTTGTCGTCCATCACGCCGTGCTTGATCAGGCTGATTACTGTAGCGCGAAGATCTGCGGCCGCTTTAATGCCTTTTGGCGTTTGGGGATAGGCGAGGGTCTCGCAGCGCCTGAATTTCCAGGTGAAGCGAATGCGGACTGACTGGCCTGCAAATTCAACTCCGGCGGGCAATCCCAAAGGCTTTCTAGCCATGCCTCATATCTCCTGATGCTGTAGTAAATCTGACCATCGATTTCGTTCCACACCCCTTTCGGGATGATGTTGCGCTGGCGCTTGCCCTGAAGCGCGCGGCGCGTTGTCCCGACCATCTCCGCGAAGTTCTTCTCCGCGACCTTGTCGGACAAGTACTCAACAGGTAGTTGCTCTGCTGCTGCCATGATGATGCTCCGCGCCGCGCTGGGCGGCAGAAGGTGGGGGAGTGGGTTCAGTCGCTGCTGTAGCTGGAGCTGCTATCGCTCGAACTGGACGAACTACAGCTGTCGCTCGACGAGTAGCTGCTGCCGCTGTCATGGCTGCTGTAACTGCTGGGTTCGCAATGGCTGTTCGAGCGTGGCGGGTCGTATGAGTCGACCTGATTGAGAGGGTTGAACGGGCTCAGCGGATTCAGCGGATTCAGTGGGTTGAGCAGATCCGATGACGGGTCGCTCCTGGTTGGCTGGGATGACGACGCGGAGAAGCTGCTGGCAGATCGACCGGCTGGTGTTGGCGTGGCGAGTTTATCGGCGGGCTTGCGGCGAAAGCGCTTTTTCAGGAAATCGAACATGCAGGAATACCTCGCCCGCCGCTCACCGGCAGGCATGTAGGGGGATTGGGGTTAGGCGCCCTTGAACGGGACGACGTTTTCGAGTTCGCGCTTCACGCCACCGGCATCGCGGAAGGCTTTCCATTCGGCATGGTGTGCTGGGCAGTAATCGACGTTCGGCGCGACCTCGGTGGCGTGGAACTCACAGACCGGCCTGTCACAGGTCTTTCCGTCGCCAACTGGGTAATCACAAAGCTGCGTTCCAACGTCACCGCATTCAGCGCAGTGCGGGCCAAGGTCTCCGCATAGGTGCCCGGTAGGCTTTCGGTTCTTGTCGTAGATCCGGTAGCACGCCATTACCCAGGCATCCTGTAGATGAACACGTAGGCGAACCAGAGGGTGGCGATCATGGCGTCACCTTGATATCGACATCGTCGTGAATCCATTCGATATCTAGCAGGTCATCGTCGTCAATCTGCATTTCCCGATGGTCATTGCTTGTCAGCAGCTCCTGCACTTCATCGTCATCGACGCTCTCAATGACCTTTCGGAAGTTCACGACTGCTTTGCCGGTGAGCACGACTGTTCTTTTCATGGGCGAGTTCGTCCTTGCCGCTATAGCGGCTGACTTTGAAGGGGGAGGGGTTACTGCTGTTTGGCGAAGAGGTTTGTTTCAGCGAGGGCCTTGCGTAGCTCGGCGCGCCACCAAACTTTACTTCCGTGAGGCCCTGGCTCGCCAAACCAGTAGCCATCCAGGTTCTCGGCGCCTTCAAGGAACTTTAGGATCTGCGCAAGGCGCTCAGGCAGTACCACCGCTACCGGCGCGGGCTGCTCGGCGTTAGCGCCAGCGGAATACGCTACCTCCATGTTGTATTTCGTAAATCGTGTTTCTTCGCCTTTGCTACCGTCACGATAAGCAGTATCGAGCCACTGCCAAAAGCCAGCTAGTGAGGGTGTTGCCGGTCTACACGTAGGCGGAACATTCCAAAGTTTGACCACTACGCCACCATGGTCGTTTGCCTGGGTCTGCGCCTCGCTTTCATGATTGAACAGGCCGGAATAATCCGGGTCATCGCATTCGACGAAGTAGAACCACGGCGCCACCGGCTCGCCCTGGGGCTTGGCGGATGGCATGAAAGCGCCAGACGGGTAGCGATCATCGCGGGAATTACGCTCTACCCTGACGAACAAGTGGGCATTCCAGGAAGTCGAGATTTTGTCCCAAGTCTTGAGCGCTGCATAACGCGCACCAGCACCAGCGAACAGCATATGCTCGCGCTCGGTGTCGTCGAACACGATCATATGCGGGCATTCATAAGGAATTGAGAGCTGAGTGGAAACAGCAGGCGCATCCAGCAGGGCGCGCAGCTCGTCTCGTGCCTTGATTCGATCCGCCAAGTCATCGTGGATGGTAAGCGGTTTAGTCACGCGCTCAATCAGCTCACGCGGCACGCCGTCAATCGTTTGGTTGGTGGTCATGGCTTCACCGTTTCATTTGTGGATACGTTGCGAACCGAGAAGAGCTTGTAGCCTTTCGGAATTGAGTCGGGATACTGGGCGGCCTTCACCACCTCGTTGATGTCCTCGGTACCCAGCTCTTCCGACTTCACCGTAAATCCTTTCTTGCCCCACTTGGGATCAGGACGCATGCAATCGGCAAGCGTGTAATCTTCGCGCCGATATTCAATGCTGAACACCGTCATAAATCACCTCAGCAAATCAGTTGTGCCAGTGCCAGCAGGCACCAGCATTAGGCGGGGAGTTGGGCTTTCATGGTTTGGCCTCTAGCTTCCGTGGGTCGTAACGTCGTCGAAGAGCATCGGCTATAGCGGGATTCGTTTGGGCTAATGCAAGGTCTTCGGCAAGTCCGCATTTGTATTCCCAGTAGGCTTTGTGAGCGCTTTCGGGGCTATCGAACATGCCCAAATGGACTGAGCCACGACCAAGGCTCTTGCAGCGTGCCTGGTATCTATCTGAGTTTTTGTATCGCCTCACGCCTATTGGCAGCTTGCCCTTGCGGGATTGGCTCTCAGTTATGAACATATTCACTTGCCGACTTACAAAGACACATGTTGCCGGGCTGTACAATTTATTGCCCTGTAAGATCAGGTCTTTGTCGAGCTGCCTACCCTCCCATTCCTGAGCTTCCATCCATGCCTTGAAGGTTGATAGCCTCAACCATTCCTCGCAGACCGATGCATCCCTATACGTCGGATAATCCGACTTCAGGCTCTCGCTGTAGCAACGCCTGAGCATGTCGCACCAAGCTGCGTAGAAAGGGCACATCCAGACGGTTTTCTGTATTTGCTTTCCCTCAACGTAGCCAACGGTTTCCTTCACTCGAACCGTATAGTCGGCATCATTGATGGCCACGCCGAACAGGAGCTTTCTCACTATGGCTTCCCCTGCGCTGGCTTGAGTGCGGCGTCGACACTTGCGAACAGGGTCGGATAGCCGCTAGCCCAGTCCTGCTTGCGCGCCGACTTCTGGACCTCACGCACTAACCCCTCCAGCACATCCACCCGCTCATCCGCTGCGGTCAGGCGCTGTTGCAGGGCTTCGCGTTTCATGCCGCAATTAGCAAGACCTATCAGCCTGAGTGCGGATTGCTGCTTAACACGCAAAACCTCAGCCAACGCCGCGTCACGCTCGGCGGTCCTTGTCGCAAGCATCTCGCTGACTTTCTTGCCTGCTGCTTCTGCGTCATTGGCATCGGCTACCGCGACATCTGCGCGTAGGCGTTCCGCGTCACGCTCGGCGGTTACACGGTCGAAGTCTTCCGCCTGAACAACCCAGGGCTGGAACAGCGCTTTCGAAACGCCTTCTATTCCAGGAATGAAGCCTTTCAGCTTCCATCGCATTACTTCGGGCATAGTTATTTCCTTGCCGGGCCATGCCCGGGTGGTGTGGTGCTACGATGGTCCCTTCCTATAAATGGGCTGGACCATGACCAAGCACGATATTTACGATGACATCGAAGGCTTTCAGGTTTGGAACTACATGGAATGCGACAAGGACGATGAGGGCCGGGAGACCTGGCGTATCAACGTCGAGATAAAGCGTGGTGGTGAAGTGGTGGTGCCGGTTGTTGCGGGTGACCGAACCTATGTTGACCGTGGTCTGGCGCAGGTGGCTGGGCGTGAGGTGGGGACCAGGCTGATTGCTGATCGCGTTTAAGCCGCAACTGCCTGACGCTCATACGCTCGCCACGGGTCGTTGGCCCGTGCCAGCGCTGCCATCGGCGGCGGGCTGACGCTGTTGCCGCACATATGCACCTGCTGAGTCTTGGTGAACGGCTTGCCGTCGGCGCCGTGGCTGATGATGTAGTCGGCTGGGAAGCCCTGGGCCTTGTACAGCTCGGCCGGTTGCAGCATCCGAAGGCAGATGTCGACGATCACATAAGGCGTGCCCTTGATCGTCACCGTTACCAGTGCCAGTCGATCCTTGGTGGTGATCGTTGGTGCTGGCTCGCCGGCGCCGCTTACGTTCTCTGTGCCGTAGTAGCTGATCAGGAACGCCGCGACGCGCAGGGCGCCTTCTTCGTGCTCTGGCGAAAGCGTGTACTGGATCAGTGCATGGTGCTCGGCGCCGGCGGTCATTGTCGGCACCGGCTCGGCCATGCCTCGACCAACGCAGTTTTTGCGAAGGGTGGCAAGATTCGCGGTCACCAGTTGCTGCTGGCTGCCGGTGTTGGTCACCGTGGTCATTGGGTCCTCGATGCTCTTGGCGTCAGTGGTGTTGAATCCACCATTCATCTGGGCCATGAACACTGTCGAGATACCCATCGCGTGGGCTGCGCCGGCTGGGCGCTGGTAATTGCCACCACTGGTGATCGTCGGCAGCGGGTCATCGAGCGCCTTGCCCTCATCTGCAAACCGGAACTTCACCAGGTGCGCAGCGGCAACCGCGTACTTTCCGCCAGACGCCATGATGGTGCCGAGTGGTTCATGCTGGTTGGCAGTGCGCGGTGCAGATCCGGGCTTGTCGCCGTTGCCTAACTGCACAAGCGTGGCGGCAGATAGCGTCAACTCTCCGCGGTTCGCACAGGTAACTGTTGGCATCGGTTCGCCCGGGTCGTTGATGCGATCGCTACCCTGATGCGTAGCGGGCGCGATGATCGGGCTGGCCATGGCGAACGAGCCGCCGCGCGGCCAAGAGGTGACAGTGCGCAGCGGGTCATGTGCTGACTGAACGCTTTCGCCGGACCAGTTCGCGATCGGCACGATAAATGGGTCAGCGGCATCAATGACGAACTTTTTCATTCCCTTGGCAATTCGCCGCAGGGTGGCCGGTGCCAGCGGCTTTGCCCGGTCGAAGATGCTTTTGCTCGGAATTGTCCAGTCGATGCATTCGGCAGCGGTGCGCCACTTTTGCTGGCCCTTCACCGGGTGCTTGGCGTGGGTCGGCTCCGGCCAAACGATCGGCTGACCGTCGCACCGGGCGATCATGAACAGGCGTTCCCGGCTGGTTGGCGCGCCGAAGTCGCAGGCCTTGATCACCTTCCACTCAACCACGTAACCCATGGCTTCCAGCAGGGCTACAAAGCGGCGCCATGTGCGGCCGCGCTGCTTCGGGTCAGGGATCAGGAACTGCTGGCCCACCGGCACAACTTCACCAGGTGCTGCAATCTCGCCGCCGAGTTTCACCACGCGGCCGGTGGCCTTGTCACGCTTGGCTATCA
>NZ_JAKNRV010000243.1:0-8077 GCF_023072625.1 Pseudomonas emilianonis | reverse complement strand
TTGACCAATACCAAGTCGAACCTGACCCCCAACTGCGCCTGCTCGTGCATCAGGCTCAATGCTTCTTCGGCGGACGCTGCGCCCTGGCACAGCATCTGCCACTGGCCGAGCATCTCCATCAATGCCCATGCCGCCGGTGGAACACAGCGGGCAACCAAACGCCTTGGACAGCGTCGGCAGGCTTTCATCGGTGGAGTTGGACGGTTTGGGCGCCTGGGTACGTGGGTCGACGGTACAGAACTGCCCGCCGATGCCATTGAGCTGCATGCCCACCATCTGCCCATGACCGATGCTGCACGCGAACACATTGAACAGGACGCAGCAGTAGAGCATCCAGGCAATGAACGAACGGTCGGCACGGGCGATTTTCATGGGGCGGCACTTTACCATCAGCCGCCGACGAAATGCCTGCAAAAAAACTCAGGGGGACTATCCTAGATCGCACAAATTCTGGGAGAGGCCGCCATGAGCTTTATCGTCGCACGATGGATCGTCGGTATTTTCACCTTTGTCAGCATGGTGCATTTGTATTGGGCCGCCGGTGGCAAACTCGGCAGCCTCGCCGCCATCCCCCAACTCCCCGGCGAATTCGCCAGCGGGCCCCGCCCGGCGTTCAAGCCCTCGGCGTTGGGCACCTTTCTGGTGGCGCTGGGCCTGGTGGCAATTGCCTTGCTCGTTTGCCTGCGAGCCGGGCTGTATTTTTCGGCAGTGTCCCATGGGGCATTGCAATGGGGCATCAGCGTGATCGCCGTGATCATGTTTGCCAGGGCGATCGGCGATTCGGAGCTGGTGGGCTTTTTCAAGAAGGTAGGTGGTTCGCGGTTTGCGCGGTGGGATACGTATTTTTATTCGCCGTTGTGCCTGGTACTGGGGGCAGGGTTGTTGGTGGTGGCATGGAGTTGATCGACTGATCACGCAGCGAGCCGTCACACCCGTTTTGTAGTTTGTTTGCGCTTTGCGCCCCTTCACTTGCGTGGCAGGCGCTCAACCCCGACGGACCCCACCCTGTGGGGTTGGGCGCATAGCGATAGCCGTTGAGCCCGCCCACCTCTTTCAGCGGGTCGGGCGTCAGGTAGCGACCACTCTGCGGATTGTAGTAGCGGTGGCGGTGGTAGTGCAGCCCGCTTTCCGGGTCGCAGTATTGACCTTGGAAACGCAGCGGGTTTTCGATTTTTTCGATGTCGAATCGGGTGATCTGGCCGTAGGCGCGGTAGTGCGCGGACCACACGATTTCGCCGTCGGGCGCGGTCAGCTCCTGCGCGGTGCCTAGGTGATCCAGTTGGTAGTGGAAAGGCCTGGTGTGGTGTGGGCCGAAGCCTTCCAGCAGGGCCAGTGGGCGGAAACTGTCGGGTTCGTAGACGTAGCTGCGATGCAGTTGTGCGTGGTGTTCGGCGATCAGTTTGTCGCCTTGCCAGAAAAACTCGCTGGTCGTGCCGGCAACGGTTTTGCTGATGCGCCGACCAAACGGGTCGTAGCGGTAGTGGGCGGTTTGGCCGTTGGGTCGGGTGAGGCCGATCAGGCGGTGCTGACTGTCGTAGCGGTATTCGGTGATGAGTGGGTGGTCCTTGCCGTGCCGTTCGCGGACGAGGTTGCCAAAGGCGTCGTAGTCGTAGTGGTGGCCCTCCTGGAGCGTCAGACGGTCGCCAGCCGGAGTGTAGGCGAAGCGTTCCTGCGCGGCCTGGGAGTGATCGGCGCGGGCCAGGCGGTTTAGCGTGTCGTAGTGGTAGCGGTGTTCGCCTTTGCGCGTGTCGAGCAAGCGGCTGAGGTTGCCGGCTTGGTCGTAGCCGTATTGGCGGCGGTAGCGAGTGCCTTGGAGATCGCAGATGCCATGGTTGAACAGGCGTCCATGGTCATCGTATTGGTAGCTGCTGAGCAGTTTGCCTTGGGCGCGTTGGTGTTCTCGGCCGGCGTCGAACAGGTGTGAAGTCAGCAGCGCGCCATTGAGTTCGACGGTCGCCAGGTGGCCGCCCTTGTCATGGTTGAACACCAACTGGTTGTTGTCCGGTAAGCGCAGGTGTTTAAGCCGGCCGCAAGCGTCGTAGCCATAGCGGAGTGTGCCCCAGCCCTGATGTTCGGCGATCAGGCGATTTTGCCGGTCATAGGCGAAAGTGAGGGGCCGGTGGTCGTCATTGACGCTGAGAAGGTTGCCTTGGCGGTCGTAGGTATATTCAACGATGCTGCCGTCGGGCAGGGTTTTCCTTGTCAACCGACCGGCGTGGTCTCGCCGGTAGCGGGTGACCAGCAGACTGCCGTCGGCGCCGTGTTCGGTTTTTTCCAGCAGGTGACCGTTGAGGTCGTAGGCGTAGGCGGTGCGTCGGCCGTCAAAGCCGATCTCCTGCTGGAGCAGGCCGTTGGGGTGGTAGTCGAACCGATAGATGTCGCCGACTTCGTTTTCGATTTCGGTGAGCAGCAATCGAACGTGGTCATAGCGGTAGTTAACCTGGCTGCCGTCCGCATTCAAGCGGCGGCTGATCAGGGGCAGGTCGTCGGTGTAGTCGTAGCGAGTGACGTGCCCCAGTTCATCGCGTTCGGCGGTGATTTTTCCGTAGGGGTTGTAGCTGTATTCCCGCGTGCCCCCGTCGGGCATGACCACACACGCTAACCGTCCGACACTGTCCCACTGGTACTGGATCAGCGCCCCATGCTTGTCCTCTTGCGCCACCCGCCGACCGAGATCGTCATAGCGATAGCGCTTCCCGCCGCCGTCCGGCCACTGTTCCTCAAGCAGTTGCCCACGCTCATTCCACACCCGCCGCAGGCAACTGTGGTCCGGAAACCAAACCCCGATCAACTGCCCAGATTTGTTGTAGCTATAGTCGGTCACGTTGCCATCGGGGTCGGTCTTACGAATGACATTGCCTTGGTCATTGTGCTCGTAGTTCCAAACGGTCTGGCCACGGCGTACTACGCGTAAAAATCCATTGGCATACTCGTAGGACGTTGGCTCATCCTCCCCTGGAAAAAACGCCACCAAGCGTCCGGCGTTGTCGTATTGATACGCCGTCACCGCGCCGAGCGGGTCTTGCTCGACCGTCAGCCGACCCTTGTCGTCGTAGGATTTGAAATGCTTGGCGCCATCCGGATCAACCCGCTGCACCTGCCGTGCCTGCGGGGCATGAACATACATTTCCTGGCTCCCATCGGCGTTGTGAAGGGTAACGCTGCCGTCGTCGCCCCAGACATATCGCGTGTCCATCTGCAAAAAACTGGCCCAATGCCGAACACATCGCGCAGCCTTGCCAGCCCCTTCCCACGCCCAAAAGAAACGCGCGCCGCCGGCCAACTGGCGCTCAAGAATGAGGTGCTGCTGGTCGTACCGATAGATCTCGCTTTCCCCGGCAGCATTGGTCGCTGAAGCCAGTCGTCCAATGTCGTCATAGGTGTAGGAAACCACGGTCTGCTCAGTCAGCCAGACGCAGTCCGCACGCCCCTTGGCCCGCTCAACCTGGTAATCGACCGCCACCATGCGGCCGTGCTCATAACGCCAAAACAGCGAGCGACCGACACCGTTATCCAATCGCTCAATGCGCCCCAACGCATCGCGGAAAACACGCAGCCGGTTGTCGTAGGCATCGCTGATTGCGGTCAGCACACCGTTGTAGAAGTGGTAGAAACGTGACGCCTGGGACAGCACCAGCTCATCAGGCCAAGCCCCCAGATAGAGCGCGGCGTCGGCCAGGCGATTGCTGATTGTCGGTCGCGCCTCAGTCGGCAAGGGCAGGACAGTCGATCGGTTTTCATGGTCAATCCATACCACCGAGTCGTCCGTCAGCGTCAGCCGATGTGCCAGCGAGTGGCCCCAGCCAAACCCCAATCCACAGTCTACGTCCACCGCATGGGTGTGGTACCACCGCGTCCACTCAAACGGCAAAATCCCGTCCAGTGCGGCATCGGTCAGTCTCAGGGAGTCCAGTGCGTGGGCATACCTGGCGTTAACCTGCTGGGGATACTCGGCCGGGCGTTGATCGATGCTGTTCAGCTCAGGGTTGATAAAGGCAATGTGGGAAACGTTAGTCATCCGTGACGTCTCGGCAAAGGGTAAGGCGTCGGAGTCTGCTGCGGAAAAAAGGCGCTGGACGAACGGCTGGAAAAATCAGAAGGGCCTGACACGGCCTGGGGAAAAACCGTATGAAACGACTTGAAAGGGCGCCCCAATAAGTCGATCCGACTGATTGTGATATCGATATAGACCCGGCCATTTCCGACGAAGGCACCCACTCATACAGTGCGATAAGGCAATTTAGTGGCCCCTTTGTAACAAAATCCTCGCCAGAATCGCTTTTATTTTCAGGTGGTTAGGTGAGGAAGCAAATGCGCACTGTTGGAATCATGCTGATCGCCTGTTCCCTGGCTGGCGGCGCAGCTGCCGTGCAGGCACGTGAGCTGCGCGAGGGCGACAAGTACATGTGCAGTTGGGGCGCGGGCACGGCTGCCAGGGCTCAGGAACTCAAGCTCTCGGGCGTCTCACTGTATGCCGCGCGGCAGAAGATCCAGACCATCAAGTTCAATAAATCATGGATGCGCATGATGGCAATGGGCATCACTGAACAGACCTATGACAGCCGTTCACGGCTCAAGCCCGAGGCGATTCGCCAGAGTTTTTATCAGGATTGCGTGCGCTACAAAGTGGCGCGTAAATAAACGGATTGCCTACCACGGTCGGCGCGTTTTACAAATCCACGACAATCTCTGTGTTTCTATGTGCATACAATTGCGCCCTGCATTCAGGAGGCAAGCATGCAAACGCTTTTTTTCGAGGCGACGTCGGGTGATCTCGCCGCGCTGTTCCTGATCCCCGACGCTCGCCGGCAGAAGAGCAGGGCGCAATAAAGTGACGAACCCTTCAGAGCCCCGGTCGCCCGACAGCTTGCGTTACTTCGCGGTCGCGGTGCTGTGTATTGCGGTGTTGTTGGGGAGCTATTTCGTGCACTTCAATATCGAAGTCGACCGCCAGCGTGAAGAGGCCGCCGAGCACCTGGCCCTCTGCAGTCAAGTGGAGCGCGTGGCCAGTGCGGCGTCGTCAAACAGGATTGAACTTAGCGAGACGTGCAACCAGCTGAGAGGACAGTCGATGAAAAGCCTTATACAGCGATCGATTTATAACCCCTCTTTATAAAGGGACATAGTGCCCGCAAGTCACTCCGGTAGTTGCACCAAAAAGTGGCGTTTATATACCTGACCACCTTAAGAAATATGTGGTTATTGAATGACTTACAGCGACTTTAGTCCGACGAAAGGATTAAAACCATCTTGTTACAGGTTTAGGCAATCGGTATTATAGCCGCGCGTTCACCTCCCACGGTTTATGCATTTTTATATCCCAGGTTTCCATCAGCTACTTGGGATTTTTTTTGCCTGCGATTTGACCTCAACTTCAAACGTAGATCTCGGCAAACTCCGCGCGCATCCGTCTATTGTGTTTGGCCTGGTACCGGAATTGGTCGCAGCCCCTTCATGGAACTGAATGTTTCAAAATGCCACGAAGACAGTGCTCAAAGAAGCCCAACATCCTGTTGGGTAGAGTTAAAGGTAAAGCAATGTCCAGTATCGCTAACGTCGCGTCGTCGCCGATTCCCTTTGTTCCATCCAACTCGTTGGATGCGATTACGGATTTCGGTGGCGAGCAAGTTGATAACCTGCCTGAGCAGATTCGAGTGAAGCGCCCCGACGCAGAACCTGCACAGTCTGCCGGGCAGCCTCAGATTACCTACTGAGTTCTGTCGACTGCCTGGTCGAGCGAGCGGGCAGAGTGCGGAACTACAGGCGTCGCAGAAAGGATTTGACGATGTGCCGCGTGGTGTCGGTGGTGTCCAGCTCGTCCAGCGCACCGTAGGCGTGCCACCGGCAATCGGTGATCTCGTTGCATGGCCGCGCTTGCGCGATGTTCACGACCGACGCCTCGAACACATGGTGCAGCGTGTCGCGCGCCTTCAATTCCTGCAGGTACAGCAGCCCGTCGACGTTCAACCCGGTTTCTTCTTCCAATTCCCTCTCGGCGGCGCCGACCGGGCGCTCGTCGCGTTCGACCTTGCCGCCCGGCAACGCCCATTTCGATTTGGCCTTGCGCACGAAGAGGATGTGCCCCTCGTGTTCGCAAATCACCGTTGCGCGTATTTTCACCGTCTGTACCCCGCAGCGAAATGTCTGTCATAAAAGTGTAATGCAAATGTCATGCTGGGTGGTGGTGGCGCACCCGCGTGATGATGTGGATACTGGTCGATTGACGAAAACGCACGAGGCAAACAGATGAAAACCGTACGTTGGGGCATGATCGGTTGTGGCAGTGTCACTGAGTTAAAGAGTGGACCTGCTTTCTACAAAGCGCCAGGTTCGGCTCTGGTGGCCGTGATGGGGCGCCGCGAAGAGGTTGTGCGCGATTATGCGGCACGCCACTGCATTGCCCGTTTCTATACCGACGCGCAGGCACTGATTAACGACCCTGACGTGGATGCGGTGTACGTCGCCACGCCGCCCGACAGCCACCTTGAATACAGCCTGATGGTCGCCGCTGCCGGCAAGCACTGTTGCGTCGAGAAACCCATGGCACTGAATGCCGAGCAGGGCGCATTGATGCAGCGCACCTTCGAACGTGCTGGTTTGCACTTGTTTGTGTCCTACTACCGCCGCTCGCTGCCGCGTTTCCAGCAAGTGCGCGACTGGCTGCGCGACGGGCGTATCGGCCAACTGCGGCACCTGACCTGGTCGCTGTGCAAGCCGCCGGCCGACGACGACACCAGCGCCGCCAATTGGCGCACCGACCCGGCCATTGCCGGTGGCGGCTATTTTGCCGACCTGGCCAGCCACGGCTTTGATCTGTTCCAGTACCTGGCCGGGGACATTGTCGAGGTTGCCGGGTTTACCGCGCGACAGGCCGGCCAGTATGCGGCGGAAGACGCGGTGACCGCCTGCTGGACCTTCAGCTCCGGCGCGCTGGGCATGGGTTGCTGGAACTTTGTCGCGGACCGCCGTGAAGATCGCGTCGAGCTGATCGGCACGCAGGGTCGTATCACGTTTGCAGTGTTCGACGACCAACCCTTGCGGCTTGAAGGGGAAGTCGACGAAGTGCTGGAGGTGCCTTGCCACACGCATATCCAGTGGCATCATGTGTTGGGCATGAATGCGCATATTCGCGGCGACGCCGAGCATCCTGCGCTGGCGATCGAGGCGTTGAAGACCGACCGGATTCTGGACAAGGTGCTGCAACGCAATCCCTACCATCCTGAGTAGTTTTCTTTGGCGACGTGTTGCATTCACGACTTTCGCCGGGCGTTGGTCTGCGCTAACAATGCGGGCTTATTTTTTTCAAGGAACAGACGGATGAAATACAAGGCAGCCTGGCTGGCCGTGGGGTGGGTACTGGCAAGTATGGCGACGCAGGCGGCGCCACGGGAGCAGCGGCCGGCGGGGGACTTTGATTTTTATGTGCTGTCGCTGTCGTGGTCGCCGACGTTCTGCCTGGCGCACCCGAACAACGAGCAATGCAGCGGCAAAGGCTACGGGTTTGTATTGCATGGGCTATGGCCGCAATACGCGCGGGGTGGCTGGCCGGCGTCGTGCGATGCGCAGTCGCGGCTGTCGGCCGATGAGCTGGCCAAAGGCGCGTTGATGTTCCCGACGCAGGCATTGCTCAAGCATGAATGGTCCAAACATGGCACCTGCAGCGGTCTGGGCGCCTCGCGCTACCTGGAAGCCACCGATGCGGCCTTGAGCTCGGTGCAGATCCCGCAGCAATTGCAGCCGTTCAACGTGCCGGGTTACCTGGAGGCGCGGGAGATCGAGGCGCTGTTTCGCGAGAGTAACCCGGCCATGGGCAACCATGGCGTGGCGGTGATCTGCAAGGGCAAGGTGTTGTCCGAAGTGCGTGTGTGCCTGAGCAAGGAACTGCGTTTTGCCGGCTGCCCCAAGAGTGTGAAAACCCAGTGCCGGGGCGGGGATATCCGGATTCCGGTTCAGCGCTGATCAAGCGGCTGCAGCGAGCGCAATGCAATGGCCGCAGGGGCAGCGGTTGACGTCGCGACCCCGGCGCGGTCCGCCAGGTAACGCGCCGGCGGCTGGCCTACGGCCTTGCGGAACATGG
>NZ_JAKNRV010000242.1:0-8006 GCF_023072625.1 Pseudomonas emilianonis | reverse complement strand
GCGGTGGGTGAAGACATTCGCCAGCGCCTGATCACCGGCCTGCGCGAAGACGCCAGCCTGGCCGCCATCTACCCCATCTCCCTCGCCGCCGGCGTGCTGATCCTCGGCCTTGCCGGCAAACGCCTGGACCTGCTGCACCTATTGTTCGGCTCCGCACTGGCCGTCGACGACACCACCTTGACCGGCATGCTCTGGGTCTCCGGCTTCAGCCTGGTCGCCATGGCGCTGATCTACAAACCGCTGCTGCTGGACACCCTCGACCCGCTGTTCCTGCAAACCGTCAGCCGCCTCGGCCCGCTGGCCCACGGGCTGTTTTTGACCCTGGTGGTGCTGAACCTGGTGATCGGTTTCCAAGCCATCGGCGCGCTGATGGTGGTGGGATTGATGATGCTGCCGGCCATCGCGTCGCGGTTCTGGAGCCGGCGCTTGCCGGTGTTGATCGCGGTATCGGCAGTGCTGGGCTGCCTGTCGGTGTGGCTTGGTTTGTTGCTGTCGTTCTATTACTCACTGCCCAGCGGCCCGGCGATTGTGCTGGTGGCTGGTGGTGGGTACCTGCTGTCCGTGGTTTTCGGTCCGGTGCATGGCTTGCTGCGCCGCCCTCCCTTGCTGTCATCCCAATGAGGTGTTTCCCGATGCGCGCTCTATTCGTGCTGTTCAGTCTGCTACTGCCGTTGTCCATGGCCCAGGCCGCCGACAAACTCCAGGTGGTGACCAGCTTCAGTATTCTCGATGACATCACTCACCAGATCGGCGGTGAGCACATCCAGATCAGCAACATGGTCGGCCCCGACGCCGACGCGCATACCTACGAGCCGAGCCCGGACGACGCCAAGGCGCTGCTCAAGGCCAAGCTGATCATCAAAAATGGTCTCGGCTTCGAGCCGTGGCTGGACCGCCTGGTGGCCAGCACCGAAACCCGCGCCACCGTGGTCACCGCCAGCAAAGGCGTGATCTCCCACACCATGGAGGAAGACGGCGAAACCATCCCGGACCCGCACGCCTGGCATAACCTGGCCAATGCCGAAATCTATGTGAACAACATCACCAAGGCGCTGGTGGCCGCCGACCCGGCCAACCAGGCCGACTACCTGCGCAACAGCCAGGCGTACCTGAAAGACATCTACCGCCTGCTCGCCGAGGCCAAGGCCAAGTTCGGCGCGTTGCCCGCGGGCAACCGCCGTATCGTCACCTCCCACGACGCCTTCGGCTACCTGGGCCAGGCCTATGGCATCCAGTTCCTGGCGCCCCAGGGTTTGTCCACCGAGCGTGAGCCTTCAGCCGCTGAAGTCGCCGCGCTGATCACCCAGATCCGCAAGGACAAAGTCAAAGCCGTGTTCATTGAAAACATCAAGGACTCGCGCCTGCTCAAACAGATCGCCAACGAAAGCGGCGCACAGATCGGCGGCACGCTGTACTCCGACGCCCTCGCCGCAGAAGGCCCGGCCAGCACCTTTATCGGGCTGTTCGAATACAACCTCAACACCCTGTGCGCGGCGTTAAGCAAACCATGATCGGCAAGAACGCGTGCGGCGTGACTGTCTAGTTTGACCCACTGGCCTGGCACAACTGCCAGGGTCTACCCCTGCATTGTCGGGGTTAAGCGCGCGGTTTGACGCTGCCGCAGTTATCCCCCAGCCACTGGGCGTGGCTGTCCAGGCTGCCCTTCTGCTGAATGCCGGTGGCGTTGAAGGTGCCGTTGACCGTGGTGGTGAACTCTTTCTGACTCTGGAAGGTGGCCACGCCGGTACCCTGGGCTTTCGGGCAACTGAAACGAAATTTCCACTGGTTGCCGCTCTTGTCGGTCACTTGCTGTTTGCAGCCCGACTGCGGGTCGGTCAGCGGGATCGAGTCGGAGGCGACCTGGGCGGGGGTGAGGCACACCTGGACGCCTTTGCCGGCCATGGCGATGCCTTGTTTTTCCAGCATGGCGCGCTGTTCCGGGGTCATCTGTTGCTTGAGCTGACCGAGAATCAGCGACAGGTCCGGCAGGTCCTGGTTATCCACTTTCATGTTGCTCGTAGTCAATTCCCACAAGCCCGGCGCCAGCATCTGCGCCTGTGCCGCCACGGGCAGTGAAAAACCAATAACCATGGCCAAACCTAGCAGACGAGCATTCATCGAGTAACTCCTGGGCAATTGTGGGCGTTAGACGCCACAAAAGCGCCAGTGTTGCACGGCAAAGAAAATAGCGACATTCCTGACCGAACATGGTCTGTTAGGCACTGGATTGCCTGGAGTGACATCGTCCATGGATTTTTTTGGCCCGCACCTGCTCGCCTACTTTATCGCCACGCTGCATTTTCTCGGAACGCTTGCCGCGATCCATGCGGTGCTGACCGTCAGGACCGCCCAAGGCTCGATTGCCTGGGCCTTATCGCTGATGTTCGTACCCTACCTGACGCTGATTCCTTACCTGATCTTCGGCCGCAGCACCTTCGATGCGTACATCCAGGCGCGGCGCCAGGCCAACCAGGAAATGCACACCGCAATCAACGAACTGAACTGGCGCCCGTGGGTCGAGGAAGCCCTGGCCGCACGCAACTCCAGCGCCTACGCCTCGCTGCGGGCGATGCCCAAGCTGGGGCGCATGCCGTGTCTGGCGAACAATGAAGTGCGCTTGCTGATCAATGGTGACGCCACCTTCAATGCGATCTTCGACGCGATTCGCCGCGCCAAAACCGCCGTGCTGTTCCAGTTCTTCATCATTCATGACGATGAACTCGGCAGGCAGTTGCATGCCTTGCTGAAGGAAAAAGTCGCCCAAGGCGTAGCCGTCTACGTGCTCTACGACCGCATCGGCAGCCACGCCCTGCCCTCTCGCTATGTGCAATCGCTGCGCGACGCCGGGGTGCAGGTCAAGGCGTTCGCCACCCGCAGCGGTTGGCTCAATCGCTTCCAGGTCAACTTCCGCAACCACCGCAAGATCGTGGTGGTGGATGGCATCACCGGGTTTGTCGGCGGGCATAACGTCGGCGACGAATACCTGGGCAAAAAACCGCCACTGGCGCCGTGGCGCGATACCCATGTGCAGGTCATCGGCCCGGTGGTGGCGTGCCTGCAGGAATCGTTTGCCGAAGACTGGTTCTGGGCCGCGCGGGAACTGCCGCCGCTGATCCTGCCAGACACTTACCCCGAAGACGGCGTGCTCTGCCAATTGCTCGCCAGTGGCCCGGCCGACCCTTATGAAACCTGCTCGCTGTTTTTTGTCGAAGCCATCCACGCCGCGACCGAGCGCGTGTGGATCACCAGCCCGTATTTCATCCCGGATGAAGCGGTGTTTGCCGCCCTGCGCCTGGCGGTGCTGCGCGGGGTCGACGTGCGCCTGCTGCTGCCGTCGCGGCCCGACCACCGCATTGTGTATGCCGCCTCCAGCCTTTACGCGATCGAAGCGGTGCGCGCCGGGGTGCGGGTGTTCCGCTATACGCCGGGGTTTCTGCACCAGAAAGTGGTGTTGGTCGACAGCGAAATCAGCGCCATCGGCAGTGCGAATATGGACAACCGTTCGTTCCGGCTGAATTTCGAGGTGATGTTGCTGACCGTCGATGAAGCCTTCGCCCAGCAAGTGGAGCACATGCTGCTCGATGACTTCGCCCAGGCCCATGAAGTCAGCCAGGAAGAAAGCCGCGAAACCCGCCGCCTGCAACAACTGGGCATGCGGATCGCGCGGCTTATCTCACCGATTCTCTAACCGACGCTGCGATAAACATGTGGGAGAGGGCTTGCCCCCGATGGCGGTGAATCAGAACCCAATCCGCTAGCTGACACACCGCAATCGGGGGCAAGCCCCCTCCCACATTTGCATCTGCGGGGCTGCGGGAAAATGCTTCAACGGTAGATATCTTCACGCGTCCACGGCAATTCATAGCTGCCATCGGCGAAGGGTTTTACTGCCAGCATGCGGATCGCACCGCTTGTTTCACCGCTTCACCAACAGACACTGCGGTAAAAATGTGGGAGGGGGCTTGCCCCCGATAGCGGTGAATCAGTGCCCAATCCGCTAGCTGACACACCGCAATCGGGGGCAAGCCCCCTCCCACATTTGCATCTGCGGGGCTGCGGGAAAATGCTTCAACGGTAGATATCTTCCCGCGTCCACGGCAGTTCATGGCTGCCATCGGCGAAGGGTTTTACTGCCAGCATGCGGATCGCACCGCTTGTTTCACCGCTTCACCAACAGACACTGCGGTAAAAATGTGGGAGGGGGCTTGCCCCCGATAGCGGTGAATCAGTGCCCAATCCGCTAGCTGACACACCGCAATCGGGGGCAAGCCCCCTCCCACATTTGCATCCTCAGGGCCGCGAGGAAACGCTTCAGCGGTAGATGTCTTCGCGCGTCCACGGCAGTTCGTGGCTGCCATCGGCGTGGGGTTTTACCGCCAGGATCTGGTGCAGGTTGATCCAGCCCCGCGCAAACGCGTAGGCGCAACCGGCCAGGTATAACCGCCAGATGCGCAATGCCTGTTCCGGCACCAGCTTCGCCGCCGCTTCCAGGTTGTCTTCCAGGCGTTCGCTCCAATGGTCGAGGGTGCGTGCGTAGTGCATGCGCAGGCTTTCCACGTCGACCACTTCGAGCCCGGCTTCGCTGAGCTCGGCGGTCATCATCGCCAGGTGCGGCAGTTCGCCGTTGGGGAATACGTAGCGCTCAATAAAATCCCCGGCGCCACGGCCCACGGGGCGACCGTCAATGTGCTTGGCGGTGATGCCATGGTTCATCACCAGGCCACCTTCGCGCACCGCGCCAAACAGGGTCTTGCAGTATTGCGCCAGGTTGGCGTGGCCGACGTGTTCGAACATGCCCACGCTCACCACTTTGTCGAAACGGCCGTCCTGGGGCAGGTCGCGGTAATCGAGCAGTTGCAGGTCCACTTGATCATCCAGGCCCTCGGCTTTCACGCGCTCTTTGGCCAGGGCCAGTTGCTCTTTACTCAGGGTGATGCCAAACACTTTTACCCCAAACTCCCGCGCCGCATACCGCGCCAGCCCGCCCCAACCGCAGCCGACATCGAGCAAATACTCGCCTGGCTGCAAGCGCAACTTGCGGCACAGGTGGCGGAATTTGTCTTGTTGGGCCTGGTCGATGGATTCGCTGCCGGTTTCGAAGTAACCGCAGGAATACGCCATGTCCTGGTCGAGCCACAGCTGGTAGAACTCGTTGGACAGGTCGTAATGGTAGGAAATCGCAGCCGCGTCAGTGGCCTTGTCGTGGATCGAGCGCACCGGATGATTGTCCGCATCGTCATCGATCAGGGCATAACTCAACTCGTCACACACCCGGATCACCTCGGCGATGGAGCCTTCCAGCTCCAGCTTGCCCTCGACGAAGGCTTCGCCCAATGAATCGAGCGTGGGATGGAAAAGCGTGGACACAACCGAGGGGTCCTTCACCACGATGGTCACACTGGGCTCGGGGCCCAGGTTGAATTCATGGCCGTCCCAGAGTCGAAGACGCAGCGGTAGCTGAAGATTCTGTAAGGCCGGTGGAAGTTGCGCGAGCATGAGTAGTCCCCCCTTGTTTCAGACGTCTGGAAAGAGGGTAGACCATCCCACGACAACGTAGGAAGCTATCGATTTCATAACCTGCGCTTATGAAAATCGGCGTTCGAGCAAACCGTCCTGAATCCACTGTTTCAGCCACGAGACCGCTTGCAGGGGCGCACCCTCTCCATAGCTGACTGCCAACTGCGCGCACAGTTCTGAAAAACACCAGCCGGTGGTCACCATACCCGCCAAAGCGCAGGTTTCTGCGGGTTCCAGGCTGCGGTAGCGGCACACCTGCTGATGGCGCCACACCAGGCAGATCTGCGGCGCATCCAGAGGCTGGCTGGCGCGCAAGTCCGACTGGGCCTTGCCGGCGCGCCAGGTCTCTACGGTGTTGAAGCGGCAGAGTATCTGCTGAACGGTCGGCGCCAGGGTGACCTGCAAACCCGGCCAGTCGTGCGGCGACAGTCGCGCCATGTCGTCCAGGGTCAGCGGCGCACCCGGCGGCGCATCGAACGCCAGGGTGAAAGCCCACTCCAGCCGCGCCAGCTCAGACAGCGGCGCGCTTTGCTCAGCCACCAGGTGCTCCTGGATAAACGCCGCGAACCGCTGGCCCAGCCAGCGCAGGCTGTAGTGGGCGGACGGGTAGCGACGCACATAGGCCTCGGTCAGCGCGGCGAACTCGTCATCCCCGAGCCAATACCAAAGGGCGCCGAAGTCCTGCCGTAACACGTCCTGCAACCGCGACAGGTAGGCGTTGTGATAAATCGCCAGGCCCGTTTCCACATCCAGCGTAGGACCACCCAGCAACGTGGCGGCAAAGCCAGTGCCGGCCACAGGGGTTTCGGCCAATAAGTGCTCTTCGAAGGCCAGTTGCCAATCCGTCAGGCGCATAGCGTTCTCCTGGCCAAGGCGGTCGCACCCAGCGTGCGGGCCTTGTCCAACTCGCTGAGCAGCTCTTCGAACGGCGGAAAATGGTCATCGCGCTCCAGCAACGTCGAGACCGGGCCCAGGTGCTCCAGGGTCTGTTGATACAGCGCCCACACCGGATCACACACCGGATGGTCATGGGTATCGACCACGTAATCGCCGTAGTCCATATGCCCCGCCAAATGCAGTTGGCGGATGCTCTGCGGCGGCAGGTTGTGAATGAACGTCCAGGCATCAAAACCGTGATTGCGCGAGCTGACGTACACATTATTGACGTCCAGCAGCAACTGGCACCCCGTCAATTGGGTCAGCGCGTTGAGGAATTCCCACTCGGTGAATTCATCCGCCTTGGCGCGCACATAGCTGGAGACGTTCTCCAGCACCAGCGGGCGCTGCAACACATCCTGCACCTGCAACACACGACTGGCCACGTGATACAGGCTTTCTTCGGTGTAAGGCAGGGGCAGCAGGTCATGCAATTGGTGCGCGCTGCCACGGCTCCAGCACAGGTGATCGGAGATCCACGCCGGCTGGATGCGCGCGGCGAGTTGCTGGAGCTGCTTGAGGTAATCGATATCGAGGGCATGGGGCCCGCCGATGGACAGGGACACACCGTGCATCACCAGCGGGTAGCGCTCGGCGATCGCGTCCAGGTAGTACAATGCTTTACCGCCCTGCACCAGGTAATTCTCGGAGATCACTTCGAACCAATCCACGGCCGGCGATTGTTCAAGGATCTGCTGGTAGTACTCACTGCGTAGACCCAGGCCGTAACCCAGGCTCGGAAGGGACATGGACATCAGACACTCCTGGGCAAACGTGTCCGCAGCGGCAGGTGGCCGCTGCGGGGTACGCGGGGGCCGATTACTCGCCGACTTTGCCACCGGCCTTGTCGCACGCAGCCTTAGTCATGGCCTTGAAGCCATGACCCTTGCAAACCGCTTGGCCCTTGCAGGCGTTTTCAGCGGTCTTGCAGTCATTCATGCCTTTGCAGGAGGTGACGCCGTAGCAATGCACCGCAGCGTCGGCGGCCTGTACCTGGGTGGTGACACCGGCAAACAGGGTGGCAGCAGCGAGCGCCAGGGCAGCACCGGAAATGGCGTTTTTGATGGTCATGGGGTCATCCTCATAGAGCGTGGTTAGGTCGGCTGAGCGGCATGCTCAGTCCCGACATACCACTAGAGTGAGGTGCCCCCTTGCCGTTACAGCACCCTCGAAAAAAATCTGACAGTTATTTCTCCAGCTTCGACAACGGCTCCTGAAACCGCAGCAAACGCCCGGCGTTGCCCAGCACCAGCAAGGTACTGAGGTTGTGCAACACCGCCGCGATCATCGCGCCAGCAGCCCCCAACCAGCCAAACGCGGCGAACACCACGATGGCCAGCGTCCAGCCCAGGCCGATGATCACGTTGACCTGCAACGTGTGCCGACATTGACGACTCAAGCGCACACACGTGCCCAGGCGGCGCAAGTCGCTGCCATAGTGGGAACTGGCGCATGGGTAGGTACGACTGTCGGTGGTATGGGTGGAGAATATATAGGTGGGAAAATCTACGAGGCCACACAACCTTGACCAGTATCGATAATTGGAATCCCTG
>NZ_JAKNRV010000241.1:0-8131 GCF_023072625.1 Pseudomonas emilianonis | reverse complement strand
GGGCCGCCAAATGCGGTGCCGATCGCGGTTCCGATCGCACTTGCGCTCGCCGCCGCCGCCGCTTGTTTGCCTCGGCCGGTCACCCGTTCAATGTCAACGCCAAGGTCCTCGAAGCTGCCGATGTCATCACTGGACATATCGACCAGCGCACCCTTGAGCTCATTGACATAGTCTTTCAACTCCCGCGTCAGGTGATGTTCGATCGTGGCCTGGCACAGCGCGTTAACATCCCGGGTCAGTGCCTTAACATCCTGCGTAGCCTTGTGGGTCTCCAGCAGGTCGCCCAGTTTGAGCAGCACATCGGCGAGCACCGCTGAGGCGATCTGATCGTTACGCACCTTGAGGCCATGAACCGCAGTGCGCGTCGCATTGCGCAGTTCATCCAACTGGGGGAGCACCGTGCTGCGCAGACTGTGCAGTACGTTGTTCTCCAGATGGCTGATCATCAACTGCGTCGCCTTGCCTTCTTTGTAGGTTCGAGCCTCTTGCGCAGTCAGCTGCAATTGCTGGAACAGGCGCTCGAAACCTGCGGCGTCCAAGGCATCCGCCTGCGATGCATGTGCGCGGGCAAAGCGCACCGAAACAGAGACGACCGGCTTAAGCAGTGCCGCGTCGAGGTGGGAGTTGGTGAGCTGCTCGGCAGCCCTTTTATGCACATCCTCTTCTTGCATCTTGCGGTTTGCCGCAGTCTTGTTGCGCAGCACCTTGACCAGTTCGTCCTGGCCCGGCACCTCGTCCTCGTCGAAGAAGTCGCTTTTGGTGATGATGGGCAGCAGTGGCTTGTTACGCTTGAGTTCACCTTCGAGTTCAGCCAACTCCTGCACCTGCCCGGGCGCCGTGGAGCTGCTCAACCACAGCACCGCATCGGCGCTGTCGGTGTAGCGTTTGGTCAGTTCGCCATTGACCCCCGTCACCGACAACAGGCCGGGCGTATCGATGAGAATCAACTTCTGACCCAGGCGAATGCCCTGGATCTGCGACGTGGTTTCCGTCTCGCCTTCGGCGAACGGCTCATCGCGGTCGACAATCGAATCGTTCGCCAGATGAAAGTACTGAACGGCTTCGCCCTGAGCGGCAAAGCGCTCGGCGATGAAGTTACAGAACGAACTCTTGCCGGCATTGACCTTGCCGAACACCAGAATCACAGCTTTGTCGCCAAAGGTTTCGGCAAGCTGGGCAGATGGCTGATTGCGCGCCCATGACTTACCCCAATCGTTAATGCACACCTGCACCACTTCGCGCACACCTTGCGCTTGGCGTGCGAGGTGGCCATCGCGGTTCAGCTTGCCCAGCGATGGCTGAACGCTCAGCGCGCGCGTCAATGCAGCCTGCCAATCGCGTAATTCACTTTCGTCGGCTTCCACGCGCTGGGTCAGGTATTCAAACCCTTTGAGCGCGTCGATAAATGCTTTTTCCTGCATACACAATCCTGTGCCTGTTAACGCCACTCGAAGTCGCGAACAGAGAGTCCAAAAAGGGGCGGTGCGAGCGCAAACACGCGTCACACCGGTATCAAGCGGCGGTCAGCCAATCGGCAAGCTGTCAAGGAAGGTCTTGGCTTGGCTGCGCTGTGCAATCTGCTGCTCCAATGCGCTGACTTGCGCATCGATGGCGCGCATGGAGGCGGTGCGCTGGAAGGCTTTTTTCAGCGTCTCGCTGGGGTATCTATCCGGCTGACTGATCATCGACTTAATCAATGCCGCAAACTGCACTGCCGTCACTTCAATGCCTTTGCTCTGAAGGAAAGCCTTGAGCTGACGCTCCGCCGCTTCGGTGTTGGCTTGAAGTTTTACTTTGTGCGCTTTTTCAGCCGCTTCACGTTCGTAGTCGCGGGAAGGCCCCGAAGAAGAAGAAGAAGAAGAAGAAGAAGAGGACGAAGACGAACTGCTGGACACCGCCGCAGCGACGGCAGCGATTGCAGCACCGGCCAACAAAAATAGTGGAAGCATTGCTCAGGTCCCTTTGAGTTGTTGATGGAGTTTGCTGTGCAGTTGCCTGTAGTCATCCATAAACCCAGTCAGTTGCGCTTGCTGAGTGGATTGCCGATGTTCAAGCTGCGCCTGCAGGTTGCTCAGGCCCTGGTCGATGAGGCCACCGAGGGTTTCTCCCAGCGCCGACACTTCATCGAGACGGGTTTGCGACACATCGTCCAATGCCGTTTGCAAAGCCTGGCGCAACGCTTTGACGCCACTCTTCTTCACCTTCAACGCACTACCGCTTTGTAAGCCCTGAAGGTAACGGTGGGCAGAGACGGGGATGATCGACAGCGTTGGCGCCTGTTTTCTGATGCTCGCCTGAACATTGGCCAGGGCCTGTTCTTCGACTTGCTCGATCTGGGTCAGTACGATCAAGGTCTGACGCCCACTGTCTGACGCGTCCCGTTGCAACGCATCAATCATCTCGCTTTCGCTTTGGTCGAACTCGCCCTCTCGAACGCAATGCACGAACAGCCGAATATCCGATTGCTGCCATGCGCCATTCATCGCCTCGCGGTCGTCTTCGCGCGCCACGTCAGCATCCAACCCCGGGGTGTCCAACCACCTCACGCCTTCATGCTCGAAGTAGCTCAATACAGTTGTTTCCCGAGCATCGGACACGGCGAACTGCTCGTGCTCCACGAGGGCGTTGAGCAAGGAGCTCTTGCCATGGTTGTATTTGCCGATCACCGACACAACCGGCAACCGTGCTTCAGCCAACAGGTACTGCAAGCGGCTTATTTCGGCCACCTGATCCGGCAGCACCGCATAAATCGTATCGAACCCCATGGTTACTGCTCTCCCTTAAATAGCGCTGATGCAGTCCGTGCTTAAAAAATGCCGAACAGTTTGGGGCGGATTAAGACGCATCCCTTTAGATGGCTGGCGAAGAAGTTGTCGTCCTCGGCATATTTGATGAAGAGCTGATCGAGTGCTGCGTGGACGCGGCCAAAACCTTCATCCAGCCATTCGATCATGGTCGACTTCAGGGTCAGGATGATCTTTGCCGCTTCGTAGAGCGCACCCACCTTGCGCAGGAGGCTATCGGACTCGAACCCGTCTTCGATCTCTTTGAAACGGCTCTCCATCTCGCCCTGGAAGTCATCAAACACACGGGTCACTGCGTTTTCCAGCTCATCGCTGGTCTCCCAGTCCCCCACGAAACCAAAGGATGAGAGGTAGTCATCGAAACCTTTCAGATCGGAAAACACCTCATCAAAATCGGGCAACTCGATTTCCGTATCCAGATCGAGGTCCGCGATTCTAAAAATGCTGAGGTCGGCCTGTTCTATCTTGGCAACCACCGTATTGCGCATTTCGCGAAGTACACCCTTGAAGTTCAAGCAGCTCATCGCTGCCAGACGCTTGCTGAGAAAGGCGTGCGACTGTTCCAGGTAGAGCGAAAGCACTTCATCGCGACCAAAGGCTTGCGTCGACTGGCCACCACGCCTGCGTACCGATACCGAACACAGCGGCGTCACCGATACACCCGGGCATAGGTGGTGAATTTCTCGCTGGAGGGCCTCGACCTTATCGCCCGCAACGTCGGCATTGGT
The DNA here is from genome assembly GCF_023072625.1 of Pseudomonas emilianonis. Lineage (NCBI taxonomy): Bacteria > Pseudomonadati > Pseudomonadota > Gammaproteobacteria > Pseudomonadales > Pseudomonadaceae > Pseudomonas > Pseudomonas emilianonis. The sequence continues at coordinate 4,599 of NZ_JAKNRV010000241.1, read as the reverse complement.
CAGGATGACTTGCAGGGGAATCCTGGCATCCTGCCCGAGCCGTTTGATCAGGTTCACATCCACCGGTTCCAGGCGTGCCGAGCTGGCGTTGATCACATAAAAGGCGCCATGAATCCAGGTTTCCGGCTCCATCGGGCGGGCGCGACGTTGCTGCATGAAACTGTCGAACTGTTTGAGCCATCGCTCATAGTTGTCAGCTTCCAGGCCAACGCTGTCGAACACATTCAACAGGTGCCCCTGGTGCTCGAAGGTGTGCGACTGGAAGTTTTTCTCCCAGGAGGTGACGGGCTTGCCGCTGCCCGTCTCAAACAAACCCGCCTGGTCGAAAAGATAGTTGCAGAAGCTGCTTTTGCCGACGCCGCTTTTACCCAGCACGATGATATTGATCGCGAACTGATCCATGTCTCTCTAAACCCTGAACCGCGGAAAGGGGATGAAGACCTGCACAGAAACAGCGTGATCTGTCTCTCGCCACGGCCTTCAGAGTGCGCCAAGTGGCTTCAGGCTTTTTGATTGCCCCATTTTCCCAGCGCAATCTTGAACGCCTGCATGAACTGCTCATTAGAAAAGAGGCGGGCCCAGTCCGGCGACTTGCCTGTCTTCAGGTAGCCGTCCACAGCTCGTTCATAGACCTCGACCAGGGCCAAGCCAAGCGCTCCGGTGATCGCCCCGGCGACAGCGGCGTTAATGATCTGCCCAAGCACGGGGATCATCTTGGTCAGGCTGGCTGCCAACTGGCGCCCCACCAGGCTGAGGATCTGGCCCTTGAGCATGCTCACGGCCATTTCACCCATCGAGCCAAACCCGTAGAGCTTGGCCAGGGATGCGGCCATCGCCATCTGCTGAGGCACAATGAGTAACGCGTCCGACATCGGCACCGGGTTAAGCCCGGCGCTGGCGGCGGTGGTGGCGCTGTAGGTCATGATGATCGTCATCGCTTCGCTGCGTTTGGCAGGTAGCGAGGCAATCTGGGCAGCCACAAAGGACTGGCGCAACGCATCGTCCTTGAGTGATGCGCTTGACCAGGCGATCAACTTTTCAAGGTCCAGTTTCAGCTCTGGGTCATGGTTGGGGTTATTTGCACAGGTCTCAAAAACCTCACAATGAACACCATGCTCGCGCAGGACTTTGCGAAACGCCTGGGAAGTCTCACCGCGACCTTCATCATCGACGGGCTCGGCATCGCACTGGGTGAGTACCACCGCCACCGGGATATCCAGTTCGCCGGTAATGAGTCGCAAGTTTTCCAGGTCAAAATCGGTAACGCGGTGGTTGGCCACGCTGAGGCAGTACCAAATGAGATGGATGTGCTCATCCAGCACTTTGGATTTGCGCTGAATGATCTCGGGAATGATTTTTTCCCGAAAATTGCCTGCCGAAGGCCCGCCTTCAGTCACCTCATAACCTTCGGTATCAAAGATGACCAAAGGGATGTTGGCATCTTCGTACCGGTGACAACCCCGAGTGACGGGCTGCCCGGTACCGACCTCGGCAATCGTTTTGCCGAAGATATGATTGATCAGGCTGCTCTTTCCAACACCGGTGCCGCCGACAATCATCAGGTTCGGGCGTTTGACCGCAGCCATTTCCTTATCGAACTGCTCTTCCAATTGAGCTTCCATACTTGCCATCGTTCTTTTCTCCGTCGCTGCGTGGCGCTCGCAAACGTGCGCGCTAAAAAAGGTTTTCGCCCTGGATCCAAAATTCTTAAGCCTCAATCGCATTTTGCCACTATCCGTGTCAAGCGTAGGCTCCTGCGGGTATCGGGTTTCAAGGCGCCTGCTCTCGTCTGAATATCAATGAGCAAGACATCGCGCGCCCTACTCTCCCTGCGCAATCACCCCCTGCAAAATCCCCACCTTCCTCTGCAACTGCTTGATATGCGCCTTCTCAGCGCGCAGCGCAGAACGCAGCTCCCGGTTCTCAGCCTCCCAGATCCGCCCCCAGCGTGCGTCTCTGCGGCAGGTAAGCGCCATTTTCCAGAGTTCACGCAGCCTCAAGTATTGCAGCAGGAGGACCAGCAAGATGCTCCCCAGCACTACCAGCGCCCCTGTCGACACTGCTTCTGCCATAGTCATGTGTACTTCCTTGGTGTGTTCGATTTGTTTAAACGACAGCCACACGATATGTAGTGATAGAAGACAGGTCTAGAATGTAGACTTATACAGGTAAAGTATTCGCGCACATGGAGAGGGTATGAAACGCAAGCAATCCATCGAACAGGTTCGCTGGGACCTGGCACTTCGCTATCGTTTGATCGAAACCGTCGTCTGGTGGGAGGGCCGGTTGACCACGGGCCACTTGATCCAGAGCTTTGGTATCAGCCGTCAGCAGGCGTCCAAAGACATCAATACGTACATCACCGAACATGCGCCTAAAAACCTTACATATGACAAAAAAATAAAGGGCTATGTGCCAAGCAAAACGTTCAAGCCGCTGTTCATCGACGACAGCGCGAGCGCCTATTTGCACCTGCTTTATCAAAACCACGAGCGCGCGCCCCACATTGATGGCTTGGCGTTGGCCTATGCGCATACCAAGGTTCTGGATGTTCCGGATCGACCCATCCGCCCGGAAATTCTGCGCCCTCTGTTGAAGGCTTGCCGCGATGGCCTGCGCCTGGAGACCGAGTATGTGTCGCTGAATTCGCCCCAGGTCGATATCCGCCTGATCGCACCACACACCCTGGTCTACACCGGCATGCGCTGGCACGTACGTGCGTACTGTGAGAAGAATCGAGAGTACCGGGACTTTGTGTTGAGCCGGCTGCGGGGCGAGCCTGGTTTGCTGGACGTATCAGAGAACACCCAGGCGCTGGACGATGACTGGAACACCGAAACACCCGTGATCATCGCGCCCGACGGGCGTTTGAGCGCGGCACAAAAGGCGATCATCGAAACCGACTTTGGCATGGTTGACGGCCAGCTCGTTGTGCCCAGCCGCAGGGCGCTGGTGAAGTATGTCCTGCAGCGTTATCAGATTGATGCACGCAACCTGGACCCGAACCCTGAAGCACAACAGATTGTGGTCACGAACCTCAAGGACTTGAGACCGTGGCTCTATGACTAACGGATGCTGCAGCGCCGCCGCTTGACTCTCCCCTATACGGCAGCCCCTACTCTGCAGGCCCCTTTTCAGGACTCGCCCCCATGGCTCAGCGCATTCTGGTCATCCTCGGTCACCCCTCCGGTTCCAGCTTCTGTTCGGCGCTGGCAGACACCTACATCCAATCGGCAACAAACGCTGACCATGAAGTACGCGTCCTACGGTTGGGCGCGCTGGCTTTCGACCCTGTCCTGCATAACGGCTACAACGACATTCAAGCCCTGGAGCCCGATTTGCTCGGCGCCCGGGAAGATATCCTTTGGGCCAGCCATTTGGCGTTTGTCTTCCCGATTTGGTGGGGTGGTATTCCGGCCTTGATGAAGGGCTTCATCGATAGAGTTTTCCTACCCGGCTTTGCCTTCAAGTACCGTGCAGGCAAGGCATTTCCTGACAAACTATTGCATGGCCGAACCGCGCACTTGCTGGTGACCATGGACACGCCGCCGTGGTATTACCGCTGGTTCTACCGCATGCCGGGCATCCATCAGATGCGCAAGACGACACTGGAGTTTTGCGGCATCACGGTGACCAAGACCTTGTTGCTCGGCCCGGTGCTGGGCTCCACGCCCGTGCAGCGCAATCGCTGGCTGACGCGGGCCGGCGGATTATTTGAAAAAGGGCGTTTTCATGTTCATCGGCAAAGCCGCGCAACTGTCGGGCACGACCATCAAGGCGATTCGTCACTATGAGGCGATCGGCCTGCTGCCCACCCCGCAGAGAGAGGGACGGTATCGGGTCTATTCGACGCAGAGTGTCGAGCGGCTGATGGTGATCAAATGTGCTCAGCAGTTGGGTTTCAAGCTCAAGGAGCTGCAAGCCATTTTGCAGGGGCACCAGGGCGACGCGCTGCCCTGGGAGCGCGCGAGCCAGGCAATTGCTCGCAAGCAAGAGGAGCTGGCGCGGCAGATGACAGCGCTGCAGAAGATGCAGGCGGGGCTGGCCGAGTTTGACGCAATGCTTAAACACTCAAACGACAATTGCACAATAAATACAAATTAGACAAAAAATATAAATCAAGCTAGTGTCGCGCTTTCGCCCCCTTGATCGTCAGGAACGCGCCATGGTCACACCCTCGTATTTCAAGCTCAAAACCTACTTTTCCACGTGGGAGCGTGCCTGATGAGCGCGGCACCACTGGCGGTTTACGGGCTCAGTGCGTTACGCGCCACGCTGTCGCGCCAAGACATGCTGCACGCGGTGGAACAGGCATTGATCAGCCACGCCGACGGCCGCATCGTGGCCCCGCCGCCGGGGGTGTTGCTGTTTGAAAACCCGCCGGGGGACTGTCATATCAAGTCCGGCTATGCGAAAGACGGTTCGGTGTTTGTGGTCAAGCTGGCCATGGGCTTTTACGAGAATCCTTCCCACGGCCTGGAGACCAATAATGGCCTGGTATTGGTGTTCGACTCTCACACCGGCAAAACCCGCGCCGTCCTCAATGATGAAGGCTGGCTGACCAGTTGCCGCACTGCCGCCGCCGGTGCCCTGGCTGAT
>NZ_JAKNRV010000240.1:0-8172 GCF_023072625.1 Pseudomonas emilianonis | reverse complement strand
ACCCGCGATGATCACGCGGGCAGTGATGACAGCGGCTTCGAGTTCCACCTGACCCGCGAAGGCGGGCACAGCCATCGGCGCATCATCCACGCCGCCGACGCCACCGGTGCCGCGATCTTCAAGACCGGCAACTGAGCGACCAGCACCGCCTGATCGCCGACGTGGTGGCCTTCAAGGGCCCGCACATCAATCACCTGACCCCGCGCACCCTGGATATCGACCAGGTCCAGGCCGCCATGCCCGGCAAAGGCATCACCCCCAAGGCGGTGATCGAAGGCCCGCCGCGTCGCGACTGCCCGATCCTGCTGCGCCAGACCAGCTTCAAGGCCCTCGACGAAACCATCGCCTTCACTGACGCCCAAGGCAGCCACAGCGCGCGCTTCGGCGAAATCGAACAACGCGGCGTCGCCCTCACGCCCAAGGGCCGCACGCTGTACGACCAACTGCTGAACGCCGCCCGCGACGCACTCGGCGCCTTCCCCAACGAGGCCAATGCCGCGCGTTACATGCAATTGATGGAACAGCACTTCCAGGCCTTCCCGGATGACCACACGCAGATGCGCGAACAAGGCCTGGCCTACTTCCGCTACTTCGCCACCGACAAAGGCCTGGCGGCACGCGGCCAAGCCGACCAACCGCGCACGCTGGACGCACTGATCGCCGCCGGTCACGTGGACGTCGAGCCGCTGGTGTATGAGGACTTTCTGCCGGTCAGTGCGGCGGGGATTTTCCAGTCGAACCTGGGGGATGCGGCGCAAAGTCACTACGCGGCCAATTCGAACCAGGCCGAATTCGAACAGGCGCTGGGCCGCAAGACGATTGATGAATTGACGCTGTATGCCGAGACGCAGCAGCGCTCGATGGACGAATGCACTCACGCGCTACTGGCCTGAAACAAGCTGCCCACCCGGTTCATCAGCGCAATCCTCGCGCCCAATAAGCCCCCAGAGCGGGGTGGGCGGCGGGGATCATAAGTATCGGCGGGGATGATGTCTTTCAGTCAAATCTGAAAAAATGTGCAAGGGAGCGACTGATGCGCTCCCTCAGTAGTGAATGGATCGCCCGTTTTACTGCAGCAAATCCTTGATCTCATCTTTAACCAACAAGCGTTTTTCCTTTAACTTCTTCAACTCCTCATCGCTGCCGGCCGCCTTTTCAGCGCTCACCACCAATTCGTCGACGGTGTTGTATTTCTCAAACAGCGCGTTCAGACGAGGATTTTTCGCCCGGTGCCCATCGACTTCGTCCTTGCTCAAACCCAAGTCCTGATACAGGTCGTGTTTCACTGGCATGGCCTACCTCCGCAAGTTGATCAATGACTACGCCCTTGAAGCTAGCCCATTCCAAGGGGTCTTGTCATGTTTGCGGGCAAACCCGTCCCGTTCGTCGCCACACCGGCGACGGGATCAAACCTTTGCCGCGCCCTGCCCTCAACTGTAAATCGCCACCCGAGGGAGACCGGTTTTATGAATCACGCTGCCACCGCTGTCGACACCCAGTGCATCAACACCCTGCGCACCCTGGCCATGGATGCCGTGCAAAAGGCCAATTCCGGCCACCCCGGCACGCCCATGGGCCTGGCGCCGGTGGGGTATACGCTGTGGAGTCGCTTCCTGCGTTATCACCCGGAACATCCCGATTGGCCCAACCGTGACCGCTTTGTATTGTCGGTGGGGCATGCGTCGATGCTGCTGTATTCGTTGCTGCACCTGGCCGGCGTGGTCGAGATCGATGCCCAGGGCAAGCGCTCGGGGCAGCCGGCGATCAGCCTGGACGATATCAAGCAGTTCCGGCAGATGGGTTCCAAGACCCCGGGCCATCCCGAGTACCGCATGACCACCGGCGTGGAAACCACCACCGGGCCCCTCGGCCAGGGCTGTGCCAACAGCGTCGGCATGGCCATGGCCGGGCGCTGGCTGGGCGAGCGCTTCAACCGCGACGGCCAGGTGCTGTTCGACTACAACGTCTACACCCTGTGCGGTGACGGCGACATGATGGAAGGCGTCAGCAGCGAAGCCGCCTCCCTGGCCGGGCATTTGCGGCTGGCTAACCTGTGCTGGATCTATGACAACAACACCATCAGCATCGAGGGCCACACCGAGCTGGCGTTCAGCGAGGACGTGATCCAGCGCTTCCAGGCCTATGGCTGGCACACCTTGCACGTGACCGACGCCAACGACCTGCACGCCTTGAGCACGGCACTGGAGACCTTCCAGCGCAACACCGGCGCGCCGACCCTGATCGTGGTCGACAGCGTGATCGGCTACGGCTCGCCGCACAAACACAACACCGCTGCCGCCCATGGCGAGCCGTTGGGCGCGGAAGAAATTCGCCTGACCAAGGCCGCATATGGCTGGCCGCAAGATTCCAGCTTCCTGGTGCCCGAGGAAGCGCGCACGGTATTGCGTGACGCGTTGCGCGAGCGTGCCGAGCCGTTGCATCGGCAGTGGCAGCAAACCCTGTCTTGCCTCGACCCGCAACTGGCCGACGAGCTGCAACGCATGCGCGCCGGGAAGATGCCCGAGCAATGGCAGGCTGAACTGCCCAGCTTTGACCGCGACGCCAAGGGCGTGGCCAGCCGTGCAGCCGGCGGCGAAGTGCTGAATGCCTTCGCGCGGCAAATCCCTTGGCTGCTGGGCGGTTCGGCGGATCTGTCGCCGTCGACCAAGACCAACCTGACCTTCGACGGCGCCGGGCGTTTCAGTGCCGATGACTACAGCGGGCGCAACCTGCACTTCGGCGTCCGCGAACACGCCATGGGCGCGATTGCCAATGGCATGGCGTTGTCTTACTTACGGCCCTATACCTCGACGTTCCTGGTGTTCAGCGACTACATGAAACCGCCGATCCGCCTCGCGGCAATCATGGAATTGCCGGTGGTGTTCGTGTTTACCCACGACTCGATTGGCGTCGGCGAGGACGGCCCGACGCACCAGCCGATCGAGCACCTGACCCAATTGCGCGCCACGCCGGGGTTACTGACCCTGCGTCCGGGCGACGCGAATGAAACCCTGGAACTGTGGAAGGTCGCCCTGGCCCAGACCCATCGGCCAAGCTGCATGGTGTTGTCGCGTCAACCGCTGCCAACCCTGGACCGCACGCAGTACGCCGCCGCAGCCGGTGCCGCCAAGGGTGCTTATGTGCTGGCCGGCGCCGCACACCCCAAGGTCATCCTGCTGGCAACCGGCAGTGAAGTCAGCCTGGCGGTGGCGGCGTATGAACAGCTCAAAGGCGAAGGCATTCCCGCGCAAGTGGTCTCGATGCCCAGTTGGGAGCTGTTCGAAGAGCAGCCCCAGGCCTACCGCGACAGCGTACTGCCGCCAGCGGTAACCGCGCGGGTGGTGGTGGAACAGGCCGGCCCGTTGGGTTGGGACCGCTATGTCGGGCAGACCGGCGCCAAAGTGGTGATGAACAGCTTTGGCGCGTCGGCGCCGCTGGCCAAGCTGCAGGAGAAGTACGGGTTTACTGTGGAGAATGTGGTGAAGCTGGCCAAGCAACAGATCCAACTGCAGGGACATTGATCGCAAATGTGTGTGGGGCAGATACAGATACGGTGACTGATGCACCGCCATCGGGGGCAAGCCCCCTCCCACATTGACCGCATTCCCTTGTGTGATCGGCGGGGTTACTGGCAGATGATCGTCAGGGGCAACATCCTGGTGCTGGCGGTGAGCCACACTCTCACGAACACCGCCTAACCCCTGTGGGAGGGGGCTTGCCCCCGATGACGGTGTATCAGTCACAGTAAGCTGTGCCTGATACACCCTTCGCACCGCCCCTCCCACAGTTGATCTCCTTCGATGCTCAGATCAGCTCTCGAGCAAGGAACGGCGCGGTGCGGCTTTTCTTGCTCTTCGCCACCTGTTGCGGCGTGCCGCTGGCAACCACCTTGCCGCCCAGATCCCCAGCGCCCGGCCCGATATCGATCACCCAGTCACTCTGGGCCACCACGCGCATTTCATGCTCCACCACAACCACCGTATGCCCCGCGTCGACCAGATGATTCAGCTGACTAAGCAAGCGGTCCACATCCCGTGGGTGCAAGCCGGTGGTCGGTTCGTCCAGCACATACAAGGTGGCGCCCCGGGCATTGCGCTGCAGCTCGGTGGCCAGCTTGATGCGTTGTGCTTCGCCCCCGGACAGTTCCGTCGCCGGTTGGCCGAGGCGCAGATAACCCAGGCCGATATCGCGCAGCACGAGCAGCGAACGCAGCACCCCTGGCTGCTCGGCAAACACCGCCACCGCCTGCTCGACGGTCAAGCCGAGCACTTGGGCAATGTTCAAGCCTTGCCATTGGATCGCCAGGGTCTCGGGGTTGTAGCGCGCGCCGTGGCAGGTCGGGCACGGCGCATACACGCTGGGCATGAACAGCAACTCAACGCTGACGAACCCTTCGCCTTCACAGTTCGCGCAGCGGCCCTTGGCGACGTTGAACGAGAACTGCCCCGCATCGTAATCACGCAGCTTCGCGCCCGGCGTGGCAGCGAACAGTTTGCGCACGTTGTCGAACAGCCCGGTGTAGGTCGCCAGGTTGGAGCGCGGGGTGCGGCCAATGGGTTTCTGGTCCACCTGCACCAGCCGGCGAATCTGCTCCAGCCCGGCGCTGATACGCCCGCCGCTGGTTGGCGGGGTGTCATCTTCCAGGCTCGGCTCATCGTCGCTTTCCAGCACGCGGCCGAGGCCACTGCCCACCAATTCCAGCAGCGCCTGGCTGACCAGGCTGGATTTGCCCGAGCCGGAAATACCGGTCACCGCCGTGAAGCAACCCAGCGGAAAATCGACACTCACCGCCTTGAGGTTATTGCGCGTCACACCCTCCAGGCTCAGCCAACCGGTCGGTTCCCGGCGCCGAGGATTCGCCGGGCGCCGTTCGGCAAACAGATACTCACGGGTCTGCGACGCTTCAACCTGCGCCAAGCCCGCCGGCGGCCCGCTGTATAGCACTTGCCCGCCGTGTTCTCCGGCCGCCGGGCCGACGTCGATCAGCCAGTCGGCGCGGCGCATGGTTTCCAGGTCGTGTTCCACCACAAACAGCGAATTGCCGGCGGCTTTCAAACGCGCCAGCGCAGTGAACAGCGCCTCGCCATCCGCCGGGTGCAACCCCGCCGACGGTTCATCCAGCACATAGATCACGCCGAACAACTGCGAACCCAATTGCGTGGCCAGGCGCAAGCGCTGCAACTCGCCGGACGACAACGTCGGCGTGCTGCGCTCCAGGGACAGGTAGCCCAGGCCCAACTCGGTCAAGGTGCTGACCCGCTCGAGCAAATCCTCGGCGATGCGTTGGGCGGCCAAGCGTTTTTCCACCGACAGCGTCATCGTGTCCTGCCCCGCCGCCACCGGCCGCAGCAGCTCGGCCAACTGGGTCAGCGACAGTTGCGACAGCTCGCCAATGTCCACCCCGGCGAACTTCACCGACAACGCCGCCTGAGTCAGCCGCTTGCCGGCGCACACCGGGCAGGCGCTGCCCTGCATGAACTGCGCGACACGCTTTTTCATCAGCGCACTTTGGGTGTGGCTGAAGGTGTGCAGGATATAGCGCCGCGCGCCGCTGAACGTACCCTGGTAGCTCGGCTCCAACTTGCGCTTCAACGCCTCGCGGGTCTGTTGCGGGGTGAAGCCGGCGTACACCGGCACGGTCGGGGTTTCTTCGGTGAACAGAATCCAGTCGCGCTGCTTTTTCGGCAGGTCGCGCCACGGGATGTCGACGTCATAGCCCAGGGTCACCAGAATGTCGCGTAGGTTCTGGCCCTGCCACGCCAAAGGCCAGGACGCCACTGCGCGCTGGCGGATGGTCAGCGAGGGATCGGGCACCATCAGCGCCTCGGTCACTTCATACACGCGGCCCAGGCCGTGGCATTGCGGGCAGGCGCCCTGGGGCAGGTTTGGCGAAAAGTCCTCGGCATACAGCATCGCCTGCCCCGGCGGATAACTGCCGGCGCGCGAATACAGCATGCGGATCAGACTGGACAACGTGGTCACACTGCCCACCGACGAACGCGCACTCGGCGTGCCGCGCTGTTGTTGCAGGGCCACGGCGGGCGGCAGGCCTTCGATGGAATCCACATCGGGCACGCCGACCTGATCGATCAGGCGCCGCGCATAAGGCGCCACCGATTCGAAATAGCGCCGCTGGGCCTCGGCATACACCGTGGAAAAGGCCAGGGACGACTTGCCGGAACCCGACACGCCGGTAAATACCACCAAGGCATCCCGTGGGATATCCACATCGACGTTACGCAGGTTATGTTCGCGAGCGCCGCGAACCCGGACGAACCCAAGCTGTTGGGCAGTGATCTGAGGGATGTTGCGCGATGAAGTCATGGTCAACCTTGTGGCGCGGTGAGCACGCTGCGCACCCGTTGCGTCAGCGCTTCGGGGCTATAGGGCTTGCTCAGCAGATGAATGTCGGGGCTCAGCAGGTGAGTGCCGGACAGGATGTCGCGGGTATGGCCCGAGGTGAACAACACCGGCACCGGGGGCAACTGTGCGCGGGCCCACTCGGCCAGGTCGATACTCTTGATCCGCCCGGGCATCACCACGTCGGTGAAAATCAGGTCGGGCCGCACACCGCCCTGCAAGGCCTGCATCGCCCGGTCGCCGTCCTCGGCGGTCAGCACGGTGTAGCCGGCCTGTTTCAGCAGTTCCACCACGGTCACCCGCACGTCTTCGTTGTCCTCGACCACCAGGATGGTTTCCTGGCCCATGGCATGTGGCACAGGCTCGACGTGGGGCTCGGGGGTTTCTTCAGCCAAGCTGCGCGGGAAATACATTTGCACCACGGTGCCCTTGCCTTCCTCGCTCCACACCTCGACATGCCCGCCGCTTTGCCGCACGAAACCAAACACCATGCTCAGGCCCAGGCCGGTGCCGTGGCCGTCACGCTTGGTGGTGAAGAACGGCTCGAATACCCGCGCCAGGATTGCCGCCGGCATGCCCACGCCGATATCGGTGACGGCCAGACGCACATACTCGCCGGGCTGCAGACTTTTACCGATGCAATCTCGCGGCTTGAGGATGATATTTTCGCCCGTGATGCGAATCACGCCCTCGCCTTTCATGGCGTCCCGCGCATTGATTGCCAGGTTGAGCAGTGCGTTTTCCAACTGGTTGCGGTCGACATGGATGCACCAGCAATCCTGGGGCAGTTGCACCTCGATCTGCATGGTTTCACCCAGCGCACGTTGCAGCAGTTCACCGAGGCCGGCGTAGATGCGCTGCGGGTTGTAGACCGCCGGTGAGAGCGGTTGGCGGCGCGCGAAAGCCAGCAGTTGCGAGGACAGCTTGGCACCGCGCTCCACCGCCGCGATGGCGGCACTGACACGCCGCTGTACCTGGGGGTTATCCGGCTCATGACGGGCCAGCAGGTACAGATTGCCGGCGATCACTTGCAGCAGATTATTGAAGTCGTGGGCCACGCCGCCGGTCAGCCCGCCGATGGCTTCGAGCTTTTGCGACTGGCGCAACTGCTCCTCGGCGGCGGAGCGCGCCTGCACTTCGGCCGCTACGCGCTGTTCCAGGTTATGGGTCAGTTCCTCGCGCAAGCGTTCGGAAATCACATAGGCAGTGGTCTCCACCACAATCGCCAACACCCCGGCCGGTTGTTGGTCATCGCCGGCGACGGGGCTGTAGTAGAGGTCCAGCCACACGTCTTCCGGCTTGCCGTTGCGCAACAGCACCAGGTCCTTGTTGTGATAGGACAGGGTGCCGCCCGCCAGGCAGGTATCCACCACATACCGGTTGAAATCGGCCACTTCCGGCCAGCCCAACTCCACCGGCGTGCCCAGCAGATACGGGTGACGGCCCCCGGCAAACGCCGAGTAGCTGTCGTTGTAGATCATGTAACCCGCCCGCCCCCAGAGCATCACCATGGGCACGGGCGATGCCAGCAGCATCTGCACGGTACAGGCCAGGCTGGTGGACCAGCGATCAATCGGCCCGAGGTCGGTGTTCGACCAGTCGAAGTCGCAGATTCGCTGGGCCATTTCACCGCCCCAACCGTCGCAGCCATGGGTATTGGATAAAAAACGCATCGGTGGGCTCTTGGCCTGGAAGGCGTTGGACTGGCGGGTGGCGGTCTGTTGCAACTGGTTGATGCGCTGCAATGACGACTGCAACTCGCCGGCAAACCCCGTGGCGGGGGCGAAACGTTGCGTGCCGGTGCCTTCGGCC
>NZ_JAKNRV010000023.1:0-31260 GCF_023072625.1 Pseudomonas emilianonis | reverse complement strand
CGCGGCGGCAGGTTTGGCCAGCGCTGGCTTGGCCGCAGGTTTGGCGGCAGCCGTTTTAGCGGCGGGTTTGGCTGCGGCCTTGGCGGCAGGTTTAACGGCCGGCTTGGCAGCGGCTTTAGCGGCCACTGGTTTAGCGGCACGCTTGGCCGCCGGTTTAGCCGCCGCAACTTTCGCAGCCGGCTTGGCAGCCGGTTTAACCACGGCTTTGGCGGGCGTTTTGGCCGCAGGTTTGGCAGCCGGCTTGGCGGCGGCTTTAGCCAGTGGCTTGGCGGCAGCGGTTTTAGTCGCTGGCTTAGCCGCAGCAGCAGCCTTCACCGGCGTCACTTTGGCACCGGTGAGTTTTTCGATTTGTTTGGTCAGCGTGTCAACCTTGCTGTGCAGTGCCTTCACTTCACTACGGCTAGGAACACCCAGTCGTGAAATGGCACTGTGGAGACGTTTGTCGAAAGCCCCTTCCAATTCGCCCCATTTATCACTGAGTTTCGATTTGGCGGAACCTGCAGTCGCTTTGGCTGCATCCACTTGTTTGCCGACGGTGCTCTTGGTCAACTTCTCGGCCTTCTCGCCGTCTTTAACCAATGTCTCGAAGAGTTTGCTGCCGTCACTGTCGATCTTCGAGTAAACGCCTAAACCAGCCAGCCAGATCTTGCGGGAGTATTCTTCAACTTTCCCGACCCACGAGCTGCCTTCTTTCTGAGTAGTCTTTTTAACAGCCATCCCGATGTCTCCTTAGTGTTTACGCGCGACACGTTCGAGCAATGCCGTCAGCTCTTCGAGCTTAGCAGAGAGTGTCTCCACGTCATGTTTAGACGCAATGCCGATTCGATTCAAGGCACTTGCAACACGCGTGTCAAAAGCTTTTTCAACTTTATCCAGTTGAACTTCTACCCGACCTTTGACGCTGGCGATATTACTCGTTACTTGGTCAATCTGACTGTTGGCCGCATCAAGTTGTTCAAGTGCAACTTTTTTGCCTTTACTTTCAACATGTTGACCGGTCTTAACCAGCTCTTTGAAGTACTCGCCGCCCTCGCTTCCGACCTTGGCATAGACCCCTAGGCCTGCCAGCCAGATCTTGCGGGCATAGGTTTTAACGTCGTCCAGGGCGTGGCTCGGGGCGTCGATTTTTTTCTTCAGGATAACTTTGGCCATGATGCACCTCACGTAAAAAGGGTGGAGGAACGGCCCGCAGAAGTTGAGGGCGTGGGCACAAAGTAGGCAGAAAAATTAGAATCGGCACCCTAAGAACAGCAGGATCACGCCAAGGCTTTATCCAGGGCTTTCTCGATTTCAGTCTTGATGGTGCCACTCATGGCCGACATCAACAGGCCCAGTTCCACATCAATACGCAACAGATCATCGGCGACCAACACCGTGCCTTTAACCCCCGAACGCTTGAGGTTCAACGTATCGCCCGACCACGAAGGCTGCAGGCCATATTGATCCTGGAGTTTCTGTGCCAGCTTCTCGGCCTTCGCCCGTGCGCCTTCTTTACCCAGGGAATGCGCACGTTCAACAGTGATACGGGCCATTGCAATGACTCCTCTTTATAACGACTTGAACACCTGCCATGCGGCAAAAGGTCTCGGTGAGCACCTATCTTACCTTCAGCCTTGCCAAGACAAAGCAGGCCTTGGGGATTATCATGTCCCGCATTCAATTTTGGTGACAGCGATATGACTGATCAGCGCAAAGGCAGCGATGCCGAACCCACCACTCACTTCGGCTTCAAGAACGTCCCGGAAAGCCAGAAAGCGGAAAAAGTCGCTGAAGTGTTCCACTCCGTTGCGGCCAAGTACGACCTGATGAACGACGTGCTCTCCGGCGGCATGCACCGCCTGTGGAAGCGCTTCACCATCGAGTTGTCGGGTGTACGCACTGGCAACCGCGTGCTGGACATCGCGGGTGGTACCGGCGACTTGGCGGCCAAGTTCTCCAAGCTCGTCGGCCCGACCGGCCAGGTGGTGCTGGCGGATATCAACGGTTCGATGCTCAAGGTCGGCCGTGATCGCCTGCTCGACAAAGGCGTGGCCGGCAATATCGAATTCGTCCAGGCCGATGCGGAAAAGCTGCCGTTCCCCGACAACCATTTCGACTGCGTGACCATCGCGTTCGGCCTGCGCAACGTGACCCACAAGGAAGACGCGATCCGCTCGATGCTGCGCGTGCTCAAGCCCGGTGGCCGCCTGCTGGTGCTGGAGTTCTCCAAACCGACCAACGCGCTGATGTCCAAGGTCTACGACACCTACTCGTTCGCCTTCATGCCGTTGATGGGCAAGCTGATCACCAACGACGCCGAGAGCTATCGCTACCTGGCCGAGTCGATCCGCATGCACCCCGACCAGGAAACCCTGAAGTCGATGATGGTGGACGCCGGTTTCGACCGCGTGACCTACCACAACATGACCTCAGGCATCGTCGCCCTGCACCGCGGCATCAAGCCCTGATGCTGTTCCAAGGCCTGCTCGCCAGCGTCGAACTCGGTGTCAACCGGGTGCTGCGCCTGGACAGCACCGCCCTGGCGCGGCTCGCGCACTTGAATGGCAAGATCATCGCCGTCGACTGCACGAGCCCGGCCTTACAGCTGTTTATCCTGCCCAGCGATGAAGGCCTGTTGCTCGCAACCCATTGGGCCGCCGAGGCCGACTGCACCCTGCGTGCGCCGGCCTCGAGCCTGTTGCACCTGGCGCTGAGCCGCAACAAGACCGCCATCCTCCACAGCCCCGAAGTGGCGCTGGAAGGCGACAGCGCGGCGCTGATGGACCTGGCCGCCGTGCTGCAAGACCTGGAACTGGACTGGGAATACGAACTGTCGCGCTGGATCGGCCCCGTGCCCACCCAATTGATCAGCGGTCACCTGCGCAGTCGCACGCGCTGGTACCAGCAGGGGTTCGCCAGCCTCAACCAGAACCTCGCCGAATACCTGAGCGAAGAATCGCGCACCCTGGTCGGACAACGGGAAGCGCAAGCGCGCTTTCGTGAACTCGACAAGGCCAAAATCGACCTGGAACGCCTTGAGGCCCGCTTCGAGCGCCTGAGCCGTTCCCTTGATCCAAGCGATAACGCATGAAGCTGCTCGCCGTCCGCCGTTTGTTCCGTATCCAGCGCGTCGTCATCCGCTACCGCCTCGATGACCTGCTGTTCGCCCTGCCCTTGCCGTGGTTCCTGCTGGCCGTGCGCTACGTGCTGCCGTGGCGCTGGTTCCCACGCAAGCCGCTGGACCTGAGCCGTGGCACGCGCCTGCGCCTGGCCTTGCAGGATTTGGGGCCAATCTTTATCAAGTTCGGGCAGATCCTCTCGACCCGTCGCGACCTGTTGCCCGAAGACATCGCCGACGAGCTGATGCTGCTGCAGGACCGCGTGCCGCCGTTCGATTCGCAGCAATCGATGAAGCTGATCGAAGAGCAGTTGGGCAAGAAGATCAGCGACGTGTTCAGCCGTTTCGACGTCGAGCCCCTGGCTTCGGCCTCGGTGGCGCAAGTGCATGCGGCGCAGCTCAAGACCGGCGAAGAAGTGGTGGTGAAGGTGATTCGCCCAGGCCTCAAGGCGATCATCGGCCAGGACCTGGCGTGGCTGTTCATTCTCGCCCGCGCCGCCGAACGCTTCTCCGCCGACGCGCGCCTGCTGCACCCGGTGGACGTGGTCGCCGACTACGAAAAAACCATCTACGACGAACTCGACCTGCTGCGCGAAGCGGCCAACGCCAGCCAGCTCAAGCGCAACTTTGAAGGCTCACCGCTGCTGTACGTGCCGCAAGTGTATTGGGACTGGTGCCGCCCTAAAGTGTTGGTGATGGAGCGCATCTACGGCGTGCAGGTCACCGACCTCGCGACGCTGACCGACCAGCGCACCGACATGAAGATGCTCGCCGAGCGCGGCGTCGAGATCTTCTTCACCCAGGTGTTCCGCGACAGTTTCTTCCACGCCGACATGCACCCCGGCAATATCTTCGTCAGCACCATCAACCCGTGGAGCCCGCAGTACATTGCGATCGACTGCGGCATCGTCGGCAGCCTGACCCCGGAAGACCAGGACTACCTGGCGCGCAACCTGTTCGCCTTCTTCAAGCGTGACTACCGCCGCGTGGCGCAGTTGCACATCGATTCGGGTTGGGTGCCCGCAGAAACCAAGCTCAATGAATTCGAAGCGGCGATCCGCACCGTGTGCGAGCCGATCTTCGAAAAACCGCTAAAAGACATTTCCTTCGGCCAGGTACTGATGCGCCTGTTCCAGACCGCGCGGCGCTTCAATATGGAAGTGCAGCCGCAGTTGGTGCTACTGCAGAAAACCCTGCTGAACATTGAAGGCCTGGGCCGCCAGTTGTACCCCGACCTCGACCTGTGGAACACCGCCCAGCCGTTCCTCGAACGCTGGATGCGCGAACGGGTCAGCCCGAAAACCCTGCTGGGCAACCTGCAGAGCCAGGTGGAGCAACTGCCGCACCTGGCCAACATGACCCGCGACCTGCTGGAGCGCATGTCCCAGCCCCACGCCAAGGACTCGACGCCGCCGTGGCACACGCGCAAGGACGACTGGTTCCTGCGCCTGCTGGGCGCCGCGCATCTGGTCGGCGGTGTAATGCTGGCCATCGGCGGGCCGCTGAACCAACTGGGCCACTGGCCGGCCGGTATCATGGTCGCCGTGGGTGTTTATCTGATCGTGCGTCGGTAGCCAATCCGGTTATACACTGTCGCAAATTGCCGGAGCCGAAGATGAAAGACTGGCTGGACGAGATCAAGTGGGACAGTGACGGCCTGGTGCCGGCCATTGCCCAGGACTACAAGACCGGGCGCGTGCTGATGATGGCCTGGATGAACCGCGAGGCGCTGAGCCTCACCGCCGCTGAGCAGCGCGCCATTTACTGGTCACGTTCACGTGGCAAACTGTGGCGCAAGGGTGAAGAGTCCGGGCACGTACAAACCCTGCACGAGATACGCCTCGACTGCGACGCCGACGTGGTGATCCTCAAGGTCGAGCAGATCGGCGGTATCGCCTGCCACACCGGCCGCCACAGCTGCTTCTATCGCGTGTTCGAGAACGGCGAGTGGAAGGTTGTAGAGCCGGTACTCAAAGACCCGCACGCCATTTACTCGGCAGGACACTGAACATGAGCGATACCCTGAACCGTGTGGCCCAGGTGCTGGAAGAGCGCAAAGGCGCGGATGCCGAAAGCTCCTACGTCGCCAGCCTGTACCACAAAGGCCTGAACAAGATCCTGGAAAAACTCGGCGAAGAATCCGTCGAGACCATCCTTGCCGCCAAGGATGCCGAGATCAGCGGCGACTGCAGCGATGTGATCTACGAAACCGCCGACCTGTGGTTCCACAGCCTGGTCATGCTCGCCCAACTGGGGCAGCATCCGCAGGCCGTGCTGGATGAACTGGACCGTCGCTTCGGCTTGTCCGGGCATGTCGAAAAGGCCTCGCGCCCGTCCGCCTGAATAACTTTTACAGAGGAATTGCAGCATGGGCATTTTTGACTGGAAACACTGGATCGTTATTCTGGTGGTAGTCGTTCTGGTATTTGGCACCAAGAAACTGAAAAACCTCGGCACCGACGTGGGCGAGTCGATCAAGGGCTTTCGCAAGGCCATGAACGACGACGAAAAGCCGGCCGACCCCGCCGCCAACCCGGCGCCACCGGTCCAGCCTGTGCACCACCACTGCGCTGCAGCAGCTGACCATCGACAGTCCGGACAAGTAATTCGAGGAAATGCCTATGACCGCCCTTGCACGCATCACCCTGCTCAGCCTGGTAGTTGGCTTGAGCGCTTGTGCGGTCCACCGCCCACCTCCCGCACCCACCGGCCCGACCATCCCACCGTCGGGCCCGTCGACCCAACCCGGCGCCCGACCTTCCAGCCCGGTCACCGCCCCTGCGAAAGCGCCACCGAGCAAGTCGTCAACCTTCGCCCCGCCACCGGGCGCGGCCAGCCACTGGGACGGCAAGATGCAGGTGTATGTGCTGGAAGACCAGCCCGACACCTTCTACCGCCAGCGCACTTACTACCGCTGGAGCAACGGCTGGAGCCGCTCCATCAGCCCGGACGGGCCGTGGGAAGAGACCGACGTGCAGGGCGTGCCGCCGGGGTTGAGCAAGCACTACGCGCAGTGACAAAAGGCGACCTTTGGGTCGCCTTTTTCGTGGATTCGTAGTGTGGTCCTTCACACACTGGAGAGCCAATGCCGGGGCCGGACTCTACCTGAGGCTTGCGGGGTTTCTGGTGGGCTCATTTTCAGGCCAGCTGTTATATGCGCTGAGTGGCAGCATCATCAGGACCCGGCTGGACGATCATCCTGATCTCGATGTGATCAATTTTATCAGTGGTGGATTATTGATTGGCTTTGCGGCCTGGCAATGTGCGCGCATTTTGTCAGGAGGCTGATCCTCTGCCATCCGGGAAACCGTGCGCAGTTGCCTGCAACCGAACATGAAAGTGCTGACAGGCACGCCTGACCGGGTGCGTGGCGCATCGCAATCCGATACTGTGGCCGCCGCCGGGCTGGTCTAGGCCAGGCGCCGTGATGCGTAGCCGGCCAGGTAACAAATCTGCAGATAAGCGAAGAGGGTGTATTGATGGCGGGCAGGTTGATCTATCTCATCGGGCCATCGGGTTCGGGCAAGGACAGCCTGTTGGACGCTGCACGATCACGTTTGGCCGAGCGTGGCTGCCGCATTGTGCGTCGGGTGATTACCCGCTCGGCGGAAGCGCTGGGCGAGGCGGCGCAGGGGGTGAGCGCCGAGCAGTTTGTCGCGATGCAAGCCGAAGGTGCGTTTGCGCTGAGTTGGCAGGCCAATGGGTTGTCCTATGGCATTCCCAAGGAGATCGATGCGTGGCTGGCGGCGGGGGCGGATGTGCTGGTCAACGGCTCTCGTGCCCACCTGGCGCAGGCCCGCGAGCGCTACCCGACGTTGCTGGTGGTATTGCTGAGTGTTGATCAGACTGCACTGCGCCAGCGCTTGTTGGCGCGGGGGCGGGAGTCGGTGGTGGATATCGACGCGCGCCTGGCGCGTAATGCGCGGTTTACGGCGCAGTTGCTGGCCGGTATGGGGGCGGGGTTATTCGTGCTGGATAACTCTGGCCCGCTGGAGCATACGGTCGAGCGTTTGCTGCGCTGCCTGCACCCGTCAGCGGTTTAACAACCCTTCCACATACTCCACAAACGCCCGCGCCTTGGCACTCGCCATCCGGCCTGTCGGAAAGACGGCCCATAAGTCCCGCGCCGGTAAACGCCAGTCGGTCAGCACCGGTTTTACCTCGCCACTGGCCAGTTCCGGCGTGAACATCCAGGCCGATGCGAGGGTCAGGCCCAGGTGGTTTAGCACGGCAGCGCGTACCCCTTCAGCCGCTGTGACGTTCAAGCGGCCACGGGCGACGATCGGGTATTCGCGGGCGTCTTGGGTAAAGGTCCAGCGCGGGCCTTCGCCCTGGGTGTAGATGACCGCCTGGTGTTGCAGCAGATCAGTTGGCGTGGTGGGTTCACCGAAGCGTTCGAAGTAGGCCGGGGTGCCCAGGATATGGCAGGGCGACTCACCGATCTTGCGCGCGGTCAGCCCTGAATCGCTCAGGTTGCCCATGCGCAGGGCGACGTCGATGCCTTCTTCCACCAGGTTTAGGCTGCGGTCGTCGAGCACCACATCTATGTTCACTCCAGGGTACTGCTCCAGAAACGGCCCCAGGTGCGGAAGGATATGCAGGCTGGCAAAGGTTACGGCGGCGCTGATGCGCAGGTTACCCGATAGCCCGGCGCCCGCGCTTCGGGCGGCGTCGTCGGCCTCGTTGGCTTCATCGATAGCACGCTTGGCTTTTTCGAAAAACGCCAGGCCTGCTTCGGTCGGCGTCAGGCCTCTGGTTGAACGCAACACCAACCGCACCGCCAGGCGCGCTTCCAATTGCGCAACGCTCTTCGACACGGCGGGCTGGCCGATGCCCAGGCGTTTGGCGGCGGCGGAAAACGAGCCGGTTTCGACAACGTGGACGAACGTTTCCATGGCGGTAAGGCGGTCCATTGGGTGTCCCTTGCTTGCTTGATTGAGCGCATCGCGACGCAGTGCGGCGCACAAGCCTACGGGGAATGGTCATGGCTTGTCATCCGCTCCTAAACGGCGTTTATCGTATTGAAGAAGGTTAAAGGGTTATGTCGTTGTCAGTGGAAGATTGGCGTAACTCATCGGCGGGTATTTTTTTAGATGATATTTTTTTAGTGTAAAAACAACCTGATATTCGCGAGGTGTTTGTGTGCTTGAATGTTTAAATTGCAAATGGAATCTTAGTTATCTAACCGTGTGTTACGTGGCGCGGGGATGTTTCGGCTGAAACTAAAATGGGGTTGGTCTGATATTTTTCACTGTGCGAGATTGTCAGCGATGACGATGAGCCTAGCTCAACTAGTTTGCGTCTATCGATACTTAATCTCCGGGTCGATTTGATTCGGTCTCTTTATTTATTCGTTAACAAAGCGAGTGCCGCACAATGAATGGATTTGATCTGCGTTCTGTTACTTCCCGTGCTGGTTTACCGATATCGGACCCCGGCCCGTTTGGTGCGGGCGCCACTCAGAAGCCGTCCTTTACAACAGACCAGGCGGCCAAACAAATAACCCGGGAAAATCTTCGTTTTCGCGACCGTAACGGCGATCAGAAGATTGATTTGCACTACACGGTAGACGCGAGCTTCACCGCCCAGCAGCAGCAACGCGTGCGCCAGGCGGTTCAAGCCTGGCAGGACGTAGCCGCTATCAACTTCCTCGAGCAGTCAGGCAGTACGGACGGAACGCTCAGTATCCGTAACAACCCTCGCGGCGACCGGGGAGTTGCCGACATGCCTCATGGCGGCACTACCCGTACATCGGCCACGATCGGCACCGGGGGAAGTGCGAGTTCGCCTGCGCTGGGCAGTCACTTTTCGGTCACGGCTATTCATGAAATCGGTCACGCCATCGGCCTGCAACATCCGGGAAACTATAACGGCGGCGGCGCCAACTACCAAAACGGCGCGATCTATGCGCAGGACACCAAGGCACGCACCGTAATGAGTTACTGGTCGGAACGCCATCAATCCGGTCACGACTTCAAGTCGCTCAATCCGTCCGCTCCGATGATGGACGATATCGCTGCGGCACAACGCCTGTATGGGGCTAACCACCAGACCCGCAAGACCGACACCACCTATGGCTTCAATTCCAATACCGAGCGGGAAGTGATGAGCCTTAGCAGCGCCAGAGACAAACCGGTCTTCTGCGTATGGGATGGCGGCGGTAAGGATACGCTGGATTTTTCCGGGTTTTCCCAGGATCAGAAGATCGATCTGAATGCGGAGTCGTTCTCTGACGTGGGGGGCTTGAAGGGCAATGTGTCCATCGCCAAGGGGTGCATTATCGAGAATGCGATCGGCGGTGCCGGCCGTGATGCTTTGATTGGCAATGACGCGGCCAATCGGCTCAAGGGCGGCGCCGGTGCTGATACGTTGAGAGGCGGAGGCGGGGCGGATACGTTTGCCTACGATAACGCCAGCGACTCCACCGCGCAGAGCCCCGACCTGATCGAGGACTTCACCAGCGGCACCGATAAGATCGACGTTTCTGGAGCATTAATCGCGTCGGGGGGGCGCGCGCTTGTGTTCACCGATCGGTTCAGCGGTCGCGCCGGTGAAGCGGTGCTCAAGCACGATGCCAGTACGGGACGGTCGAGCCTGGCCATTGATCTGAAGGGAACGGGCAACGCGGACATGCTGATCAACAGCAAGGGGCAGATCAAACCGGGCGATGTACGGTGGGGTGGATCGCAGCCTGTGCCAACGCCAACGCCAACCCCAACGCCAACCCCAACCCCGACCCCGCAGCCTGGTGAAACCCCAAGCGGGCCATATGCACTGTTCGAAATGCTTGCCAAGACACTGTCAGCGCTCTTGTTACAGATGATGCAGCTTATCGCCCCAGCATCCAGTGGAAGGCCACGGTCGTAACCCCACTCACGATCCCGGCGTATCATGCCGTCAGGCAGTGACTGCCGAGGTGTGGCGCGAAGCACTGAGAAAGCGCAGCAACGCCACCAGCGGGAAAGCACTGCCCACCAGCATCACGCCCAGCCAGCCGCCGTGTTCGTACACGCTGCTGGCAATCGCCGAGCCGAAGGCACCGCCGATGAAGATGCTGGTCATGTACAGCGCGTTCAGGCGGCTGCGGCTGTTGGCATCGAGGGCGTAGATGGCGTGTTGCTGTTTATCAGTCGCCCGGCTGGGCTGTTCCCGCTGCCACGGCTCAACCGTGTGTTAGGCGCGGTGATCAATCTGGGGCGTTCGTTGCCGTTTGTGGTGATGTTGATCGCGTTGATTCCGCTGACCCGCCTGATTGTCGGCACCACTTTGGGCAGCACGGCCGCCGTGGTGCCGATCACCATGGGTGCTTTTCCATTTTTCGCACGCATTGTCGAGGCCGCCCTAGACGAAGTGGACACGGGCCGCATCGAGGCGATCGTGGCGATGGGCGGCGATATCCGGCATGTGATTTTCAAGGTACTGCTGCCCGAAGCCTTGCCGGCGCTGGTGGCCGGGGTCACGCTGACCCTGGTGATGCTGATCGGCTTTTCGTCCATGGCCGGGGTGATCGGTGGCGGGGGTTTGGGCGACTTGGCGATTCGCTACGGCTACCAGCGTTTCAACAACCAGATCATGGTGGTGACGGTGGTGGTGTTGGTGGTGCTCGTGCAGGGCGTGCAAAGCCTGGGGGATCGCTGCGTGAGGTCGTTGGCGCATCGCCGATAAACGCTTAATGTTGATCGCGGCATGCTCAACGGTCGCGCACGGCCTTGAGCAACAGCGTTTCGAAGGCTTGCTGCACCCCTGGCCCATCACTGTGAGCCACATTGAAGCGCATCGAATCAGGCAGTGCCGGGTCGTAGCCGAACAACGCCCCCGGCGCCAGCACCATGCTTTGCTTCAACGCCTCCTGGGCCAACTGTTCACCGTTCACCCCCGGCGGCAGGCGGGCCCAGATGAACATGCCGCCTTCATACGCCATCGGCAATTGGCAGCCACAGCGCTTGAGCCATTGTTCGACACGCCCACCGGCTTCCAGCAAACGCTGCACCATGCGTTTGCGGTGCCGCGCGTAACTGCCTTCGCTGAGCAGGCGATAGATGATCTGCTCGAACAGCTCCGAGGTCACGCCGCCGCTCATCAACTTCATATGGGTCAGGTTGGCCGCCAGTTGCGGCGCGGCCACCACGTAGCTGACGCGGGTGTTGGCGCTGAGGATTTTCGAGAACCCCGACAGGTAGGTGACCTGGTCCGGCCCCGCGATGGCGGCCAGGCGCGGTGGCGGGTTGGGGTGCAGGTCGCCGTAGAGGTCATCCTCGATGATATGGCAGTGGTACTGCCGGGTCAGTTGCAGCAAACGAAACGCCTGGTTGGGGCTGAAAGAATGCCCGGTGGGGTTATGCAACACGCTGGTGGTGAGGTACAGGCTGGGGCGATGTTCGGCCAGTAACTGTTCGAGGACGGCGAAATCGAAGCCATCCGGGCGACGCTCGATCGTCACCACTTTGACCCCATGCAAGGCCAGGTTGGCGTGGAAGTTGAAGTAGCAGGGCGCATCGAGCAGCACCGTGTCGCCCGGGCGGGCGAGCAGGCGCATGAGCATGTCCAGGCCTTGCAGGGTGTTGGGCGTGGTGATGATTTGCTCCACCGGCACCGACAGCCCTTCGGCATGCAGCTTGTGTTGCAAGGCCTGGCGCAAGGGCAATAACCCGGCCGGCGTGCCCATCCCGGCAAGGCGCAGCGACGGCGCGCGCACCACGCTGCGCATGGCTTGGCGCAGCGTTTCGTTGTCCAACCATTGCTCCGGCAAATGCCCGCCACCGGGGCGCCATTCGCCATTGACGCTGACCAATGGCCGGCGCAGGACGCTGAGCAGGTCCTGGGGCAACAGGTCGACCCAGTTCGACGACGCGGGGTGGGCGGTGTCCGTCGCCACGAAGTAGCCGCGACCTTGGCTCGACGTCAGCAGGTTGCGTCCGCGCAGGCGGTCCAGGGCTTCGTTGAGGGTGAACTTGCTGACGCCCAGGGTCTGGGTCAGCTCACGCACTGACGGCAACTTGCTGCCGGGCGCCCATTCGCCGTTCTCGATCGCCTGGCTGAACGCCTCGACGATCTGCTGCACCTTGGGTGAGCCAGCCCGAAAGGCGATGGCGGATACAAACATAGGGCTTCCTTGTCTTTGCCGGTGATTTTACCGGTGAAGTAGGGCTGGATTAGGCATGACTTTACCTGCCTTGCGCAATGCTGCCGCCCTAGACTGTCGACCATCTGGCCACTTTCTGGCTGTCTTCCCAAGGTTCAAGGCCATGACAACCGCGCTGACCCTCTCTTCGTTTCTCTACTTTCTGTTGTTTTGCGCCACCGTGACTTTCAGCCCCGGCCCCATGACCTTGCTGCTGCTGAGCCTGGGCTTGAAGGACGGCCTGCGCAGCTCGATCCCGGCGCAGATCGGCGCCAGTGTGGCGTACCTGATCTCCATCCTGATCTTTGCCGTGGGCTTCTCGGAATTGATCAAAGGCAACCTCGCCATCACCCAGAGTATCCAGATGGTCGGCGTCGCCTACATCCTCTACCTGGCCTACAAACAGTGGACCGGCAGCGGCGTGTCCAGCGGCGCGGTCGTTGCCGTGGAAGGCGGGCGCAGCCTGTTCGGCAAGGGCTTGCTCACCGGGTTCTCCAACCCCAAGGCGATCATTATGTTCAGCGCCGTGTTCCCACAATTCGCCGGGGCCGGGGAGCACAACTCGATGACAGACATCGCCATCCTCGGGCTGACCTTCCTGCTGCTGCAATTTGCCAGCGGCTGCCTGTATGGCTATTTCGGCCAGCGCATCAAACCTGTACTGGAAAACCCTCGGCGGCGGGTATGGCTACAACGAATTACGGCGCTGCTGCTACTGGGCGTCGCCGGGATGCTGGCACGGGGCTTTTCCGACTGACGACGGAGAGTGTATGAGCGGTAGTGGCGATATAACGTTGCCCTGATAGACTCCAGGCACTCTCTCAGGATCGCACGCCACCATGCCAGCCGCCGGAGGAAATGGAGTTCCGCTCGCTACCCGCTTGTACAAATCCCGCATGTTGGGGCTGACGCTTGGCTTTGCCTGCGTGGCGTTCGGCATGTATCCGCTCAACCCACCGCTTTGGGTGTGGGTGTTGATGGTGATCAACGGCTTTGTCTGGCCGCATCTGGCTTATCAATGGTCGCGCCGTAACGCCAACACATTGCGGTGTGAGCGCCGCAACCTGCTGTTCGATTCGTTTTGCGGCGGCTTCTGGGTCGGCGCCATGCACTTCAACTTACTGCCCAGCGTCACCACCCTGTCGATGATGACCATGAATAATGTGGCCATCGGGGGTACCCGTTTCATGCTGGCGGGCTGGGTGGCGCAGGCGTTGGGGGTCGGCGTGGCGCTACTGATCTTCACCCCGGCGTTCGTCAGCATGACCACCCAGGCGCAGCTGTACGCCTGTTTGCCGATCCTGATGCTGTATCCGCTGGCCCTGGGCTGGATTTGCTATCGCCAGGCCGTGAGCCTGGCCGGGCACAAGCGCGAGCTACTGGCCCTGAGTCGCACCGACAGCTTGTCCGGCCTGCTCAACCATGGCGCGTGGAAGGACCATCTGGACATCGAGTTCCAACGCTGTCACCGCGAGCCACTGGGCGCGGTCATTGCCCTGATCGACATCGATCACTTCAAAGTGATCAACGACACCTACGGCCATGTCACTGGCGATATCGTCCTGCGCCAGCTCAGTAAAGTACTGCGCCAGAACCTGCGCGCCACTGACCTGGCCGGGCGCTACGGCGGTGATGAGTTCTGCGTGATCCTGCCGGGCGTGCCGCTCAATCGGGCCACGGAAGTCATGGATGCCCTGCGTGATCGCTTCAATGCGCTGGCCTATGCCGAGGACCCGACCCTGCGTGCCAGCTTGAGCATCGGCCTGGCGCCTTATCAGCCCGGGCATGCCGATGCCACCAGTTGGCTCAACGATGCCGACCAGGCGTTATACGAAGCCAAGAGCAGCGGGCGCAACCGGGTCAGCGCGGTGCAGGGCCCTTGGTTGAGGTCGGTCTAGTGGGGTAGGGTGTGACGATCCCTCCCAATAAAAACAAGGATCGGCTCATGCTCTTCACCTTCCCCCGTACTCTTTTGGCCGCGACCCTGGCCGTGTCCTTCGCACTCCCGGCCTACAGTGCCGAACCCCACACACCGATCCAGGCGGCTGCCGAACAGTCCCAGGCCGACGCGCTGAAACTGCTCGAGCGGCTGGTCAACATCGACTCGGGTTCCGGCTACGGGCCGGGCCTGACCCAGGTCAGCGACATCGCCGTCGATGAGCTCAAACAGCTGGGCTTCAGCATTGAACACGTGCCGGATGCCGCGGCCAACAGCAGCCACGTGATCGCCACCCTCAAAGGCACCGGCAAGGCCAACATCCTGCTGATGGCCCACATGGACACCGTATTCAAAGAAGGCTCGGCCGCCGCCCGTCCGTTCCACATCAAGGACGGTCGCGCCTACGGCCCCGGCGTGATGGATGACAAGGGCGGTATCGTCGCCGGTATCTACGCGCTGAAAGTCCTGAAAAGCCAGGGCTTTACGGACTACGCGCAGATCACCTTCCTGCTCGACGCCAGCGAAGAAACCGGTTCCGACGCCGCCTCAGCGCTGATCCGCAAAACCGCCAAGGCCCACGACGTGACCTTGAATCTCGAGCCCGGTCGCCCGGCGGATGGCCTGGTGGTCTGGCGCAAAGGCAGCGCCACTGCGGTGGTCGAAGTCAAAGGCAAAGCCGCTCACGCCGGCGTCGCCCCGGAACTGGGGCGCAACGCCGCGATGGAAGCTGCCCACCAGATCCTGCAACTGGGCCAGCTGGGCGATGCAGAAAAGAAAACCACCATCAACTTCACCGTGCTTCAGGCCGGTGATCGCGTCAACGTGATTCCTGATCAGGCGACGGCCAAGGCCGATGTACGTGCGGCGTTGCCGGAAGAGTTCGACCGCATCGAGAAAGACCTGGCGCGGGTATCGGCCAACAAGTTGATCCCCGAGACGCAAGTGACGACCAGCCTGCTGCGCGGTCTGCCGCCGATGCCACAGACGCCGGAATCGGACAAATTGGTGGCGATTGCCCAAGGCATTTATGGCGAGCTGGGGCGCACGCTGACCATTGAAGGCAGTGGAGGCGCGGCGGATGCGAGTTTGTCGGCCGGGGTAGGAACGCCGACCCTGGATGGGTTTGGGATTGTCGGTGGGAATATCCACACGCCCGAGGAATATGCGGAGGTGGGGAGTGTGGCGCCGCGCATTTATTTGTTGAGCCGTATGATCATGGAGTTGGCGAAGCGCTGACTTGAGGTTCCCAGGGAACGTTCTGTGAGGACCTGCTGATTGTCCTATGCATAGAACGAACAAGGTCGCGTTTACCGGCTAGTACCCAGGGCTCGAGGGGCTTAGGGTGTAGGCACTTTGGAGGTACACCATGAAGAAACTCATCGGCATCTACACCAGCCCCCGCGCCCATTGGGTCGGCGACGGCTTTCCGGTGCGCACGCTGTTTTCCTACGACACCCTGGGCAAGCACATCAGCCCATTTTTGTTGTTGGATCACGCCGGCCCGGCCGATTTCACCCCGACCGCACAACGTCGCGGCGTCGGCCAGCACCCGCATCGCGGCTTTGAAACCGTGACCATCGTCTACGACGGCGAAGTCGAGCACCGCGACTCCACCGGGGCCGGCGGCACGATCGGCCCCGGCGACGTGCAATGGATGACCGCCGCCAAGGGCATCCTCCACGAAGAGTTCCACTCCGAAGCCTTCGCCCGTAGCGGCGGGGTGCTGGAGATGGTGCAACTGTGGGTAAACCTGCCGGCCAAGGACAAAATGGCCGACGCCGGCTACCAGACGATTGTCGACGGCGATATTCCGCTGCTGCCGTTGGCCAATGAGGCCGGCCAACTGCGCCTGATTGCCGGTGAGTTCGCAGGTAAAAAAGGCCCGGCACGCACCTTCACGCCCATCGACGTGTGGGACCTGCGCCTCAACGCCGGCAAGGCGCTGACCCTGGATTTGCACGCCGGACGCAACACCGCGCTGGTGATCTTGCGCGGTACGGTGCTGGTCAATGGCGCAGAAATCGCGCGCCAGGGGCAATTGGCACTGTTTGAGCGCGACGGCACGCAACTGTCCCTGGAGCCCAGCGACGACGCCAGGGTGCTGCTGCTCAGTGGCGAACCGATCGACGAGCCTATCGTCGGCCATGGGCCGTTCGTGATGAATACCGAGCAGGAGATCCATCAGGCGTTTGCTGATTTTCACTCCGGTCATTTCGGGCAGATGCAGCGCTGAAAGGTTGACGCCAAGCCTAATGTGGGAGCGGGCAAGCCCCCACATTTCGCTCCGCGCTATACCCCCGCATCCCCATTTCATGCGATCTTCTCGGCATTCACCCTGGAGTCGTCTGGATGCCCTCATTTATCGCTGATCACCCCATGTTGTGCGCCCTGGCGCTGATCTTTATCGATATCGGTGTGTGGCGCCTGATTTCCGCTGACCTGGCCAACTGGAAGCTGGCGGCGCGGCTGGTGATTTTTGCGGTGTTCAGCGCCGTGTTGTTCAACGACGGCATGAACCCGATGCTCGTCGCGCCGTATGCCGACAACACCGCGTTGCACCTGGCCGCCACCGCGTTGCAGATCGGTTGGTGGCTGTTCGCGGCGCGGACCCTGACGGTGTTGCTCGGTGCGCTGATGATGCAGCGCGTCGGCCATACCGGTCGGCTGTTGCAAGACCTGCTGGGCGCGGTGATTTTCCTGATTGCGATCATCGCCGCCATGGCCTACGTGCTCGACCTGCCGGTCAAGGGCGTGCTTGCCACCTCCGGCGCGGTGGCGATCATCGTCGGCCTGGCGTTGCAAAGTACCCTCAGCGATGTGTTTTCCGGGATCGTGCTCAACACCACCAAGCCGTACCAGCTCGGTGACTGGATTTCCATCGACGGCACTGAAGGCCGCGTCACCGATATCGACTGGCGCGCCACACGCTTGCAAACCTCCCAGGGCAGCATGGCGGTGATCCCCAATTCGTTGGCGGCCAAGGCCAAGATCATCAATTTCTCGCGCCCGGCGGACATGTTCGGCCTGTCGGTCTGCCTGCAAGTCAGCCCCCACGCGCGTCCGCAAACCGTGATCGAGGCGTTGGAGCGGGCGATGCAAGGTTGCCGGCCGCTGCTGGCTAAACCGGCGCCGAACGTGGCGTTCAAAACCTCGTCCAGTGGCGGCGTCGAGTATGAAATCAGCGGTTTTGTACCGGCGATGCTACTCAAGCGCGAAGTGCGCAATCAGCTATACGACCTGGCTTTCCGGCACCTGCAGGCGGCGGGCGTCGGTTTGCTGTCGGCCACCGAAAGCAGCACGCCGCTCGCGCTGTCAGGTGCGCGGGCGTTGCTGGATCGCTCGTCGATTTTCTCCACGTTGCGCCAGGAAGAGAAGGACACCTTCAGCCAGAACATGACCCTGCACAGCTACCGTGCTGGCGAGATGATCCTGCCGGCGGGGGAGGTCAGCGATCATTTGTTTATCGTCGAAACCGGCGTGGTCTCGGTGATGCTAAACAAGAGCGGGCACGCGTTCGAAGCCGGGCGCATGGGGCCGGGGGAAGTGATCGGCGAGGCCGGGATCTTGTCCGACGAGGCCACACTGGCGGACTTCAGCGCCAAGACCTACTGCACGCTCTACCGCGTCGAGAAGGAATACCTCAAGCCGTGCCTGGATGCGCGGCATGACATCGGCGAAGCGATGAAAGCGCTGCTGGATTTTCGCGTACATACGGCGCAGACCCTGACCCAGGAAGCGCCGGTGGTACCGGTGAAGAAGGGCTTCCTGCAGTGGTTGCGCAAGCGCGGGTTGTAAAGCGATCAGGCAAACATCTCCCTCGCCGCCGGCTCGGTGGCGCAGGCCTGATGTCCGAGGATGGTCGGGTGCTGGGCGTTGACGATATCGTCCCCCAGGCACCCGCGGCGTTGTCCGTCAAATACGCGTTCAGCGCACCAGGCACGGGCGCTTGTTGTCGAAGCTCCAGCCGGGAATCAGGAACTGCATGGCCACGCTGTCATTGCGCGCGCCCAGGCCCATGCCTTTGTAGCATTCGTGAGCCTGGGCCACGGCGTCCATGTCGATCTCCACGCCCAGGCCCGGTTTGGCCGGCACCTGGATGTGACCGTCGACAATCTGCAGCGGCGCCTTGGTCAGGCGCTGGCCGTCCTGCCAGATCCAGTGGGTGTCGATCGCGGTGATAGCGCCGGGGGCGGCGGCCGCCACCTGGGTAAACATCGCCAGGGAAATATCGAAGTGATTGTTGGAGTGCGAGCCCCAGGTCAGGCCCCATTCGTGGCACATCTGCGCGACGCGCACCGAGCCTTGCATCGTCCAGAAGTGCGGGTCGGCGAGGGGGATGTCCACCGATTGCAGCTGGATCGCGTGGCCCATTTCGCGCCAGTCGGTGGCGATCATGTTGGTGGCGGTAGGCAGGCCGGTGGCGCGGCGGAATTCAGCCATGACTTCGCGGCCCGAATAGCCGTTTTCCGCGCCGCACGGGTCTTCGGCGTAGGCCAATACGTGATGTTGGTCGCGGCACAGGGCGATGGCTTCCTTGAGTGACCAGGCGCCGTTCGGGTCCAGGGTGATGCGTGCGTCGGGGAAGCGCTCGGCCAGGGCGGTGACCGCTTCGATTTCTTCGGCGCCGCGCAACACGCCGCCCTTGAGCTTGAAGTCGTTGAAACCGTACTTGGACTGGGCGGCTTCGGCCAGGCGCACGATGGCGTCCGGGGTCAGGGCCGGTTCATGGCGCAGGCGAAACCAATCGTCGCCGTCGGCTTCGCCGCGGTAGGCCAGGTCGGTCTGCTGGCGGTCGCCGATATAGAACAGGTAGCCGAGCATCTTCACCGCGTCGCGCTGCTGGCCTTCGCCGAGCAGCGCGGCCACTGGCACTTCGAGGAATTGACCGAGCAGGTCGAGCAGCGCCGCTTCCATGGCGGTGACGGCGTGGATGGTGATGCGCAGGTCAAACGTCTGCAGGCCGCGACCCGCGCTGTCGCGGGCGGCGAAGGTGCGGCGCATTGCATTGAGGATGCTCTGGTACTCGCCGATCGGCTTGCCGATCACCAGGCTGCGTGCGTCTTCCAGGGTTTCGCGGATGCGTTCGCCGCCCGGTACTTCGCCCACGCCGATGTGCCCGGCGCTGTCCTTGAGGATCACGATGTTGCGCGTGAAAAACGGCCCGTGGGCGCCGCTGAGGTTGAGCAGCATGCTGTCGTGGCCGGCCACCGGGATCACTTGCAGGTGGGTGACGATTGGGGCGTGGCTGGCGTGGTGCTGGTGTTCTGTGTTCATGAAAACGCTTCCTTATTTGCTCAAGACGGGGGCGGGGTGCAGCACGCTCGGGCTTTGGGCGCCGGGCCGGGTCTTGGCGAAGAACACCAGGATCGCCGCGAGGATCGAGGTGCCGGCCAGCCCATACAAACCGCCCTGGATCGACCCGGTGGTCTGCTCCAGAAACCCGAAGGTAGTGGGCGCGACAAACCCGCCGAGGTTGCCGATGGAATTGATCAGCGCGATCACTGCCGCCGCGATGCGCGCATCCAGGTAGCCCTGGGGAATCGGCCAGAACAGCGAGGATGCCGACTTGAACCCAATCGCCGCAAAACAGATGGCGACAAAGGCAAAGACCGGCCCACCGGTGGTGGAGAAAAACATCCCCGCTGCGGCAATCAACAGCGCCGTGGCCACCCACGCCTGCTGGTGTTTGTACTTGCCGGCCAGGGCCGCGAACGAGTACATGGCGATGATCGAAATCAGCCAGGGGATGGAGTTGTAGAAACCCACCTGGATGTCACTCAGGTCGCCCATCTTCTTGATGATGCTCGGTAGCCAGAATGTGGCGGCATAGATGGTCAACTGGATGCAGAAGTACAGGGCGCAGAACAGCATGATCTGGCGGTCCTTGAGCAGCGTGCCCAGGCTCGGCTTGACTGTGGTGGCGGCGTCACGCTCGCGTTGTTCGCGCTCGATCTCGCCGACCAGCGCGTCCTGTTCTGCGCGGCTGAGCCATTTGGCATCGTGGGGTTTGGAGTCGAGCCAGAACCACACGAAAAAGCACAGCAGCACCGAGGCCATGCCTTCGATGATGTACATCCATTGCCAGCCGTGCAGGCCCAGCCCGTTGATTTGCAGCAGCACGCCGGACAGTGGGCCGGAGATCAGCGAGGCCAGGGCCGAGCCGCTGAGGAAGATCGCAATCGCCTTGCCGCGTTCCACCCCAGGCAGCCAGCGGGTGAAGTAGTAGATCACGCCCGGAAAGAACCCGGCCTCGGCCACGCCCAGCAGAAAACGCAGGATGTAGAAGTGGTTTTCGTTCTGGATAAAGGCCATCAGCGTCGCGGTGATGCCCCAGGTGAACATGATGCGGGTCAGCCAGATACGCGCGCCGACTTTTTGCAGCAGCAGGTTGGAGGGCACTTCGAACAAGGCATAGCCGATAAAGAACAAACCGGCACCGAAACCATAGGCGGCCGCACCGATGCCCAGGTCGTGTTCCATGTGGGTGCGCACAAAGCCGATGTTGACGCGGTCGATGTAGTTGACGATGAACATGATCACGAACAATGGCAGCACGTGCTGCTTCACTTTCTTGATCGCGCGGGCCAGGACGGGGTCGAGGGCGGGCGCAGCTGTCGCAGGGCTGGAAGCGGTCACGGGGTAGAACTCCCACGGATTATTGTTGTGCGGGGATGGGTTCAGAGCTGCCGGAGATGTCTGACAACTTGATAGACATCATACAACTGCTTTTTTTCATGTGGCAACGTAAATTTCGGCGGTATGAGCGCGCCGTTGGAGCTTTGTTTCCTAAGAATTGGGCTTCGTTGTGCTTTATTTCAACCACGTCGACGCAATCCAAGGCAAGCCTACTCTCACAAAAATCATGGCCAGACATAGTTGAATTTGTTTGTTGTCATACAAGTTGGTGGTGGATGGAGAT
Source organism: Pseudomonas emilianonis (assembly GCF_023072625.1). NCBI lineage: Bacteria > Pseudomonadati > Pseudomonadota > Gammaproteobacteria > Pseudomonadales > Pseudomonadaceae > Pseudomonas > Pseudomonas emilianonis. The sequence goes on along the minus strand of NZ_JAKNRV010000023.1, from coordinate 10,184 downwards.
GTTAGTATTGGCCGGGCCCAACCCATGGAATGACCGATGCACAACGACGCCCCCCGCAAGCGCTCCCAGGGCCTTGCCCATGACATCGTCACTACGCTGACCCAGCGCATTCTCCTCGGCCAAATGGCGCCGGGCGAGAAGCTGCCCTCCGAGTCGGCCATCGTTGGCGAGTACGGCGTCAGTCGCACGGTGGTGCGTGAGGCGTTGTCGAAGTTGCAGGCGGCGGGACTGGTGGAAACCCGGCATGGGGTGGGCACCTTTGTGCTTGAGCGGGACCAGCGCCAGGGCCTGCAACTGAACCACGACACCGCCGTCAGCGTGCGCGGCATCCTTGAGTTGCGCCTTGGCCTGGAAACCCAGGCCGCTGCCCTGGCCGCGTTGCGTCGCAGCGAGGCGCAGTTGCAGCTCATGCGCCAGGCCCTCGACGACTACCAGGCCTCGCTGGCCAACAACGACAGCAGCGTCGAACCCGACGTGCGCTTCCATCAGTTGATTGCCCAGGCCACTGGCAACAGCTACTTCACCGATGTGATTTATCACTTGGGTAACTCGGTGATCCCGCGCACGCGCATCAATGCCCAGGAGCGCGGCGATATCGACCTGATGAAGCTGGGCCAGTTGGCCAACCTGGAACACGAGGCGATCCTCAAAGCGATCCGCCGCCAGGACCCCGACGCCGCCCGCGCCGCCATGTGGTTGCACCTGAGCAACAGCCTGGAACGCATGACCGGCGAGTAGCAGGGGTATTTTCTTCAATACCCGGCTCGCCGGGGTGTTTACCGTTGCCCTTGTTCATCACTACAACAAGGAACCGCAATGAGCTTGATCCTTTCCATGGCCGCCTTCGCGTTGGCCACTTCCATCACACCGGGGCCGGTGAATGTGGTCGCCCTCAGTTCGGGCGCACGCTTCGGGTTTGCCGCCAGCCAGAAACACGTGTTCGGCGCCGCCGCCGGCTTCACGCTGTTGCTGGTGTTGATCGGCCTGGGGCTGCATGAAGTGCTGGTGCGCTGGCCCATCCTGACCCAGTTGATCCAGTGGGGCGGGGTCGCCTTCTTGTTGTACATGGCCTGGAAGCTCGCGGTGGACGATGGCCGGCTGGACGCCGAAGGCACCGCAACGGCGCCGTCGATGTTGTACGGGGCGATCATGCAATGGCTTAACCCCAAAGCCTGGCTGGCCTGCGTGGCGGGGATGGGGTTGTTTGTCGCCGATGGCGACGCCAGGCAAGTATGGCTGTTTGCGGCGCTCTACCTGGTGATCTGCTACCTGTCGGTGGCCTGCTGGGCCTACGCCGGCACGTTTTTGCGGCGTTACCTCGGCAACCCGCAGGGCGTGCGGGTGTTCAACCGTTCGATGGCCGCGTTGCTGGTGGCCAGTGTGGGTTATTTGCTGATGGCTTGAGCAAGTCGCGGTATTGCCCCGGCGTGGCGGCGAAGTGTTGCTTGAAGGTGCGCTGGAAGTGCGCCTGGTCGGCAAAGCCGGCGGCCAGGGCCACGTCGGCGATCAGTTCGCCGTTGCGCAATTGAGTGCGGGCAAACTGGATGCGCCGGTTCACCAGAAACGCATGGGGCGTCAGGCCGTAATACAGCTTGAACGCGCGGATCAAATACGAAGGCGACAGCTCGGCCGCCAAGCAAATGTCTTCGAGTTTCAAGGCCTGAGTGCAGTGTTCGCGGATGTACTCAGCGGCGCGTTCCAGCTTGTGGTTGACCTCCCGCACCGGCGTGTTCGAAGGGTTCAGGCGCTGCTGCACCTCACTGAAGTAACTCACCAGCACGCTCTGTTTTTGCAGCAGTTCGGCCTGCTCATCCAGCAGCACCCGGTACAGTTCGATCAGGCCGTTGTACAGCACCGGATCGCGGGTATAGGGCGTATTGAACGGTCGATAACCCAGGTCGGTGCTGAAACCCAACTGGTGTTGCAGGTCCGTCAGCCAGGGCGTGTCGAGGTAGAGCATGTGATACGACCAAGGCTGGTCGCGGATCGGGTTGCACGCATGCACATCGCCGGGGTTCATCAATACCACCGTGCCGGCACTGATCTGGAAGGTGTCCGCACCGTGGTGGTAGTCGCTGCACCCGGTGGTGATCGCGCCGATGGAGAAATGCTCGTGGGAGTGGCGGGTGTACGTGACCTTACGCCCATCGGCGATGGTCCGCGCTTCGATGAACGGCAAGCGCTCGTCGCGCCAGAAGCGCGGCGCTTGTGCGGGGTGAGTGGCAGTGTTCAGCGACATGGCGGTGGCTCCATCCCTCGAGAGATCGAGGGAGGATCATTGCACAGACGGCTGGGACCGTCAGCCTGGAAGTCCGAGTTCATCTCCCATAAAGGGGAATCTCACAGCTGTTTAGACAGAAACACCCGGCTGCTACCTTCGGGTTCACAGGGTATTTCGCCAAACCGCACCCAACCGTTCTTTTCATAGAACCCCGGCGCCTGGAAGCTGATGGTGTAGAGCACGGCATTGCGGCAACCACGGCGTCGGGCTTCGTCTTCGAATGCGTGCAGCAATTGGCTGCCGATGCCTGCACCGCGCAACGTGGCGGGCAAGTGGAGAAGGTCGAGGAAGGCCATGCCGAATGCGCTCCGGCCGGTGATGCCGCCGAGCACTTGCTGGGTGTGCGGGTCTTTGACCAGCACCGTCAGCGGGCGTCGGTCATGGTAGCCGGTGGCTTGTTCGTTGAACGCCGCCAGGCCGTTGGCGAGGATGCGTTCGGCGTCGGGGTTGGGTTGGTCGCTGATTTCAATGAGGGGGTGCTGCATCGCGCTGGATTCCTTGTTGTGCTGAGCCTTGACTCTGTCCCTGGGGGCAGACTTTATGCTTTTTTCGCTGCGTCTGCCGCAGGATTTCCTGCGCGAATTACTGTGGTGTTTGCGGGTGTCGTTACCGTGGCGGTTGCCGGCTGCGACTTTTTGGGGACGCGAATCGCGTTGCTGTTTTGGGTGAGCACGCAGTAGGCCGATTGTTCCGGCCATTCCTTGCGCGGCGTGTTGATCAGGCGGGCTGGACACAACAACAGTACGTCGCCGAAGGAAAACAGGGGGAAGGCGGACACTACGGGTTGACCGCGCAACGTCTCTGTATTGCCCCAGACGTGGGTGTCGAAATCTTCCGTCGCATAGGTTTTCGTCAGCAAGTATCTGGCTGCCACAGGGTCGCGCGCTTTCATGACAAGAGCCGCCGAATAAACAACGGCCGCCGGGCCTCCTGGCGAAATACTGATAACGATTACCCCGATGCCCAATACTGCCATCACGCCCAGCGCCAAGCGCTTGAACAGGTCAGCCTGGCTGACATAGAAAATCACCACGGGCAGCAGCGCGATGCACGCGGCGAACATCGAGATAAACATCAGTCGATTGATTGCTTCCGGCGTGTCTTTACCGATATAGGCGTCGAGGATGAGGCTGGCGGGAAATACGACGGATATCACCGTGCTTACCAGCAACAAAGACAGCATCACCATGAACCAGCCTCGCAGCGGCCAGCTCTTGGCATCGCTGGGGCCTGCCATGGTTGCGCAGATGTCGACGGCAATCCGGAACGTCGGAACCGACAGCAGTGTCATCAGTGCGAGGGCCAGCAAAAGCAACATCCAGAACAGTCTTTCCCCATTGCTGAGCGTGGGCCCCTCAAAGATCTGCCATAGCAACGCGATGGTTGCCACCAATACCGGCAGCAAAAGGATTCCGACCAGTTTGGGCTGCAGAGAAGGCACGTCATTGAACAAAGAGACCGTGAGCCCGAACAACACCGTGGTCGATAACAGAATCAGGATGTACACGCCCAGCATTCCGATCACGGTTGCGAGCCAGGGAATCAGTGCGGATTTGGCCTCAAGTGCGGCGGCCATCACGTCCGGACGATCTATCGCCGTCGCGTAGCTCGACAACGTATAAAACCCCAGCAGGGCGCCCAGTCCGGTAAAAATAACGCTGAGCGGCGCCCAGAAGGTCAGCACCCGTTTGAGGTTCTTTTTCAACGCTTGTTGAAAGGTGAGCGGTCTTGCGGTGATCACGTGGCAGTTCCTTCCCTGGACTTAAAATGAGCGGCGCTGATTGTTACTGAGCCTTTTGTTCGGCGTCGAAAGGGGGCTCCGGCGCAGCCGCGTCAGCTTTCGCCTGCTGCCCGTGTCAATTCGTGATGCCTTGTTGGACGCTGAAAAAGGGATAAGTTCCTAAGGAAGCCATTAAAAAGCCATCACCTTTTCGTGTCATTCCAGCTCGCGATGACCCGACGCCGAGGGTAGTACCGCGCGCCAGCCCTATGGCGTGCTGGCGGGGCGGAACCGGGGAAGATGAAACCGCCCCAGCCCGCCAGTTGCCTTACGCCCGCTGCCAGCCGCCCATGTTATCGGGCGTGATCTCGAAATCGATGGCCTCGCGGTAAGGATCGCCAAGCGGGGCGTATTGGCCGTTGCCGGCTGCCTGGGTGGGTTGCCAGCTTTGGGTATTCGGATCGAAGACCTCGGCATCGTCCCCGGCGGTGCTATCCAATGGGTTATGGCGTGGAGCGTCGTTATCGTAGCCGCCCGGTTTGGCTGTCAGGACGTCATCCCCTTTCGCTGGACCCTGTGAGTTGTGGCTTGAATTGTCGTTATTGAATCCGCTTGCGCCTGACACTGGGTAAAGCGCGGGGTATAGGTTGGAACCGCCGATGGAAGACATGAGTACACCTCGTTGATGGGGAATGAAAAGATCCGCCAGACCCCGGTCTGGTTGATCGCATCGGCAGGCTACCGAGTCATGAAGGGGCGCTCAATAAGGTGAATTCGGGCGGATGTAACCGGTTAAAACCGGCGCTGGACGCATCCACAGAATGCGCGACGTGGCTGTAGGGCGTGTCTGGGTCAGACTGCGCCGCGTCAGGAGTAGCGTCAGATGTTGGGCATGCAGATAGGGGTTTTTCGGGTTGAAATACATTTGCCGATTGGGCGCTCGCTGACGGTTAGACGTTTCGACACACAACTGCGCCCCACGCGGCGCCGACCTAAAGGTCCATCACCATCTCGTGCCACGCCATCCCGCCATGATCCGACGCCGACGGTTGCACATAGCGGTAGCCCATGCGTCTGTACAACTCGACATGGCGGTCTTTGCACATCAAGTGAAGGGTTTGCTTGCCCATCGCGCGCATGCGCTGCACGAACTCGCGCATCAACGCGGTGGAATAGCCCTTGCCCTGGTGCGCCGGAGCGACCACCACCGACATGATCACCGCATTCGGTGCCTCGGCCGAATGGCCGACCAACTCCTTGAACGCCTCATCTGACATCACCACCTTGTGGGCGCAGCCGCTGTTGATGAAGCCCACCACCTCGCCATCTGCCTCCAGGATCAAAAAGCCTTGCGGGTACAACGCAATGCGCGTGGCGATCTTTTCCAGGGTCGCGGCTTCGTCGCCTTCGTAGGCGCTGATTTCGATGTCAAAGCAACGGGCGGCGTCGCTGGGGAGGGCGTTGCGGAAGGTGAGGGCGGGCATGCGGTTTCCTGGGGTGTTAAGCGAAGGGCCACATCATAGCGGGGTGTCAATAGCGTCGCCATCGTGGCCTTGTTGGGGTTGGATGGCTCCCACAGGGTGAGCTTCGGCAAGCAGGATTTTTTGCGGGCAATGCAGTTCTCTTGTGGCTTGGCCAGAGCAAAAGCAGAATAAGGTCTATTTGATCCATGGAGATCCAAATGTGGGAGGGGCGGTGCGACGATTCGATTTGCCCCCGATAGCGGTGGATCAGTCATGCATGTATTGGCTGACACACTGCTATCGGGGGCAAGTCGAATCGTCGCACCGCCCCTCCCACATTTTTGACCGAGTTCGGCTTTCAGTATCAGGTCGGCTATAAGGCCGCCTGAATCAAACCCCACCTATCAACGTCCCCGCATCCATCCGCCGCTTATACGCACTGTCCCGACTAGCCAACCAGAAATACAACGGCGACGTCACCACCAACCCCACCACCCACGACAAATCCGCGCCGTTGATGTGCTCCGAAATCGGCCCCACGTACAGCGGCGTGTTCATGAACGGAATCTGCACCGCAATCCCCACCGCATACGCCAGCAGCGCCTGGGGGTTGTAGCGTCCGTAAATCCCGCCGTCCACGCGGAAGATCGACGCGATGTCGTACTTGCCCTTATGGATCGCGTAGAAGTCGATCAGGTTGATCGCCGTCCACGGCACCAGGACCACCAGCAGCACCAGGACCATGTCGACGAAGTGGCCGATAAAGTCTTTCGAGGCGAATACGGCGGCAACCGAGCAGGCCGCGAGCACGATGATCGAGATCACGGCGCGGCTTTTTGCGGTGGGGATCCAGCGGTAGGCGAAGGTCTGCACCAGGGTGATGATCGACAGCACCGCGCCGTACAGGTTGAGCGCGTTATGGCTGATCACGCTGAGCAAAAACAGCACCAGCATCAGCGGGCCGATGGCGCCGGTGGCGAGTTTGACCGCGTCCATGGTGTCCATGCCTACCGGGGTGGCGAGCACGGCGACGGCGCCGAAGATGAATGACAGGCTCGAACCCAGGGCCGAGCCCATGTAGGTGGTCCAGAAGGTGGCGGCGACGGGCACGTCGGCCGGCAGGTAGCGCGAGTAGTCGGAGACGTAGGGTGCGAACGCGATCTGCCACAGTGCGGCCAGGGACACGGTGGCCAGCCAACCGGAGAGGTTGAAGCTGCCGCGGGTCAGAAAGTCGGTGGTCTGCACATGCGTGAAGATGTAGCCGAAGCCCAGCACGATCCCCGCGCCCAGCACCCAGGTGCCGATGCGGTTGAGCACGTGGATGAAGCGATAGCCGATGATGCCGATGATCCCGGAGCCGATGGCGCCGATCACGATGCCCACCGGCACCGGCACGCTGTCGACCACGCCGTGCAGGGATTTACCGGCGAGTACGATGTTGGAGGCGAAGAAACCGATGTACATGACCCCGGCGATCACCACCACCAGCAACGCGCCGAGGGAGCCGAATTGTGCGCGGCTCTGGATCATTTGCGGGATGCCCATTTGCGGGCCCTGGGCCGAGTGCAATGCCATCAGCACGCCGCCGACCAGGTGGCCGACGAGGATGGCGACGATGCCCCAGATCAGGTTGAGGTGGAACAGTTGCACGCCCAGCGCACCCGTGACGATCGGCAACGGCGCGATGTTGCCGCCAAACCACAGGGTGAACAGGTCTCTTACCTTCCCGTGGCGATCTTCCGGGGGCACGTATCCAATCGTGTGTTTTTCGATAAGCGGGGCGGATGATGTTGCAGTGGTAACCATGACGAGCTCCAAGGCAAGGTGAGTACGTTGACGTACTTCGCTGTGCGCCGCTAAGCGGCGCTTTGTTGTTGGAGTGATCATCTGCAATGGGGGCGGGGAGGTAAATTAGTAAGTTTGTTGCTATAGACCTTAAAAAAAGTATCTCGCGTGGTCATGCGCTCCGGTATGTTGCCTGCTTGTGTTTTGGGGCGAAGTCCCACATTTGCGGAGGGCCCGATGGCTGCCTATAACCTGCGCCAGCTCAGATATTTCGTCACCACGGCCGAGTGCGGCAGCGTCGCCGAGGCGTCGCGCAAGCTGTATATCGCGCAACCGTCGGTGTCCACCGCGATCAAGCAGTTGGAAGACAGCTTTGGCGTGCAGCTATTCATCCGTCATCACGCCCAGGGCGTGTCGCTCACCCCCAGCGGCGCGCGGTTTTATCGCAAGGCGCTGGAGCTGCTGCGGGTGGCCCACGAGTTCGAACAGAACGCCCTGGCCGACAATGACGTGGTGGCGGGGCAGATCGATATCGGCTGCTTTGAGACCGTCGCACCGTTGTACCTGCCGCGCTTGATCGCCGGTTTCAAGGCGCGCTGGCCGGGGGTGGAAATCCGCATTCGCGATGGCGAGCAACAAGAGTTGGTGCAGGCGCTGACCGCGGGCAGTATCGACGTGGCGATGCTGTTCGAGCATGACCTGGGCGCCACCATCGAGACCACGCCGTTGATGCCGCCGCAGCAGCCATATGCGTTGCTGCCGGCCGATCATCGCTTTGCGCAGCAGGCCAAGGTGTCGCTGGCGGACCTGGTGCTGGAGCCGATGATCTTGCTGGATGTACTGCCGAGCCGCACGTACTTCGTGAGCATCTTTGAAGAGCGTGGGTTGACGCCGAACATCGTGTTCAGCTCGCCGTCGATCGAGATGGTGCGGGGAATGGTGGGGCGCGGGTTTGGCTTTTCGATCCTGGTGACCAGGCCGTTTACCGAGTACACCTATGACGGCCAGAAAGTCGTGTGCCTGCCGCTGGCGGAAACTGTCACCGGTTCGGGCTTGTCCGCCGTGTGGTTGCGCCGCGCACCGCTGACCAAGCCGGTGCAGTTGTTCGTTGATTACTGTCGCGAAGAGCTGGCGCGTTTGCTCGCCTGATCGTCGTGCTCAAGCCAGGGCCGATAACGCATCGGCCTGGCTGTGCTGAGTCACGCAGGCGTTACCCCTGATCAGCGATGGGATTACTCGCTGGGTCCGACGTTTTGGATGTTCAGTTGCTTCAGCCGTGCGTCGAGTTGCGTGCCGAAGTTGTTGGCCGCCTTCAAGTGCCCCGGGCTGTAGGTGTCATCCGGACGGTCCGGGCGGAAGTGCACGGACAGCGGCACCACGTTGCCCGGCGGGTTCAAGTTGTTATCGAAGTAGGGCTTGCCGTGGTGCGGGTTCAGATCCTTGATGCCGTTAGCTTCTGCCACGTCAAAAAAGGTATCCAGCGTGCGGTATGCGTCCTCTTCTCTTACGCCCATGCGTATGGTTTCCCTGTCAGGCGCACCTGCTTGGGGGCGCATACGCAGCTCTTCAGGCGGTGCAGCGTTGAGCGGGTTGTTCAACGGCGAGTGCGGTGGAATTCCTATCATGGTCAATACTCAAAGGCTGTTGAAGTGAAAACGGCTATTAGCCGTTTCCCTATGTGGGCAGCCTTCAAATACGGTTCCGTCAGCTGCGGGCGTCGATTGATGCAGGTTATGTCGCCCGCACCGCAGAGGGGCGGTCAACGCAGCGAGTTCAGCAGTCTTTGCAACATCTGATCACACTGCGCCAACTGCGCCACGCTCACAAACTCGTCCGGCTTATGCCCCTGGTCCATGCTGCCCGGCCCGCACACCACGGTGGGAATGCCCACCGCGTCGAACAAGCCGCCCTCGGTGCCGAACGCTACCGTGCCGAACGCCCGCGAGCCGCAAAATGCCGCGATCAACTCGGCAGCCTCGCTCTGCTGATCGGTCATCAGCCCCGGATACGCCGACAGTTCAGTAAAGCGAATCGCACTCTGCGCGCTCACCGCCTGCATGCGCGGCAATACCTGTTGCTCGGCGTAGGCGCGCAACTCATCAGCCACTGCTTGCGGGGCCTGGCCCGGCAGCGCGCGGATCTCAAAATCAAACCGGCAATCGGCGGGCACGATGTTCAGCGCCTTGCCCCCGCCAATCACCCCGGTCTGCACCGTACTGAACGGCGGATCAAACCGCGCATCCTGCTGGCCTTGCAGGCGCTGCCCGATGCGTCCCAGCTCGCCGATCAACTCGGCGGCATGCTCGATCGCATTCACGCCATGGGGCGCATACGCCGAATGACAGGCCGCGCCGTGGACATCGCAGCGCATCGCCAGTTTGCCTTTGTGGCCGAGCACTGGTTTGAGTTCGGTCGGCTCGCCGATGATGCACAGCATCGGCTTCACCGGCCGCTGCTCCAGCACGCTGAGTAACGAGCGCACGCCCAGGCAACCGACTTCCTCGTCGTAGGAGAGGGCGATATGCACCGGCCGCCGCAAAGTGGCTGCGACCAGCGCCGGCACGAGGGCCAGCACACAGGCGATGTAGCCCTTCATGTCCGCAGTGCCCCGGCCGAACAGCTTGCCGTCACGCTCGGTCAACTCAAACGGCGGCACGCTCCACGGCTGGCCATCCACCGGCACTACGTCGGTATGCCCGGACAGCACAATACCGGGCAGCTCCACCGGGCCGATGCTGGCAAACAGGTTGGCCTTGGTGCGGGCCTCGTTGTAGATCAGCTCGCTGGCCACGCCGTGACTCGCCAGGTAATCGCGCACAAAGGCGATCAACCGCAGGTTGGATTCGCGGCTGGTGGTATCGAACCCCACTAGCGTCTGCAACAACGCGCGGCTGCGGCTCATCGTTCGTCCCCGGCGACGCCATAACCGGGCGCG